>VHDH01000071.1 GCA_016871445.1 Verrucomicrobiota bacterium
CGGTGCCGTGAGCGGATTGACTGCTTATTTCACATCCACCACCGTCACGCGCACTTCCGCGCCGTTGCAGCGGATTTCAGGGACATACATCGCGTGACCGAGGACGGGCAGGGCGTGGAATGCACCGGGCACTTCGGCGCGCAGGTCGTAGCGGATTTGCCAGACGCCCTCGGGAAGTTTGTCGAGGAAGAGGGCGACTTTGCGGTCGCGTAGTTCCTGATATATCCAGCGTGACCGGCCCGTGAAGTCCGGATCGCCGATGCCGATGGGACGCGGCGGCAAAATCGTAATCGGCGGACGCACGGCAGCCATCCGCGCGACTGGCGCACCGGGGGCAATCGCAATGGCCGGCTCGGCCACGGCCACGTCTGCAGCGATCGCCGGCACGGCCGCCCCGACTTTGGACTTCGGACCTTTGGACTTTGGCCCCTTTTCCGACACCGGCGCCGGCGCGGGCTTCCCGACTTCACCAAACTTCCGCTCCACCGCGCCGCTCTTAAGTTCGCGCGCGTAGAGGCTCTCGCCGCTGCGGATGGCCACGGCCTCGAAGCCGGCGGGCTTCAAGTCCTCGAAAAGCAGATACTCGTAGTTGTTCTTCGCCTCGAGGGTGAGGACGGTCTCGATACGCTCGCCGCTGGTGACGGACTCGCCGTCGAGCAGCGGCACCTTGTCATAGACCACGCCTTTGAGAAGCGTCGGGCGCGCGACCAGCTTGAAATATTCGCGCTTCACGAAGATTTCGTTGCCGCTCGCCGGGATGGGGTTCTCCAAGCTGAAGAATTTTGCCTCGGCCGCGAAATAGACCGGCCCCTCGCCCTTGCGCTTGATGCGAATGTCGTTCGCGCCGTCCTTGATGAGCTTCGCGTCCACGGCGAAGCGGCTGGGCGCGGCGAAAACTTCCGCGCCGCTGACTTTGCGCTTGGCGATGCTCGTGCCGTTCACGGTCACTTCGTATTCCAACTCGGGCGACAGTTCCTTGGTCACGCGGAGGTAATCGTTAAGCGCGAGCACGGTGATGGCGGTGTCGCGGGTGTTGCTCCACTGCGCGCCACGCCGGCCCTTGAGGAGCCAGTTAGTGACCGGCTCGATGAGCTTGTTCTGCGGGTCAATGGCCAGCAACGCGCGGAGGGCGAAGGCCGTGGCTTCCACGCCGCCGTCGGACCAGCGCCAGTAGATGCCGTCCTCGCCCCAATGCGCGGTGCCCATCACGCCGGCGTTCGCGGGCAGCGCGCCGCCGATGAGCACGCTGGCGTCGGGCCGGTCGTCCCGCTTCACGCCGTTCTCCAGGTTCGCGATGAGCGTCTTGGCCTCGACGCCTTTGCCCATGTGATGCGCGGCGAGTGCGAGCAACGAACGCGTGTAGGCATTGAGTCCCTCACGGTTTTTCCACAAGTTGTCCCACGCCTTGTTCTGCGCGGGGGAGAAGACGGCCTTCGCCAGCGGGTTCGCGCCCGCAACGGTGGCATGCAGCATGAAGGCCTGCATGTCGTGGTTCAGCTCTTCCTCAACGAGCGTCTTTTCGAGGAAGGCCGTGCCGCGTTCGAGGACGTTGGCTTTCAAGTCCACGCCAGCTTGCTTCGCGAGCGTGAGGCCCCAGACGACGTAGGCCGTCATCCAGCGGTCGCTCTGGCCTTCCTTCCACCAGCCCCAGCCGCCGTCGCCGTGCTGGAAGTCGTAGAGGCGCTTCAGGCCGGCCTCGGTCATTTCGTTCAGCTTCGCGAGGTCCTTTTTCGCACCAAGATTCGGCGGTGCGGCTCCACCCGCGCGGGCTTCGATGCCGCCGAAGACGCGGCTCATCACGTCCTCAGGCTGGAGGCCGAGGTCCTTCAAGGTCTTCGCCGTCACGACCGACGGGAGGAAGCGGCTCATGGTCTGCTCGGTGCAGCCGTAGGGGTAATCAATCAGGTAGGGCAGCGCGTCGAGCATCGTGACCGCGAGGCTGGGCGCGACCTGCACGACGAGCGTGGTGGTGTCTTTCTTGCGCGCGGCGGGGATGTCGAGCCGCACGGTGATGTCTGAGCCGCGCACCTTGCCGGCTTTGGTGAGGAAGCGCTCGATCCCGTGCTCGTGAGACAAATACGACTTTTCCATCGCGTCGGAGAGCTTGCCGGAAACGCCGGTGGTCTTCAGACGAACTTCGCCGGGCGAGACGACGCGGGCCTTCCAGTCAGCGCGGGCTTCGGCGTTGGCAGGGACTTTTAACGTCGTCGTCGTGCCGGCACCGAGCGCCAAGTTGCCCGAGGCATCCAGCGAAACTTTCACCGACAACTCGGCCTCGGTATTATTGTTCACCACCGCGCTCAAGACGACCTCGTCGCCCACGACGAAGAAGCGCGGGGCTTGCAGGCGCACGATGAGCGGCTGTTTGGTGCGCGTGGTTGAGTTGGCGATGCCGAACTGCGCGCCGCTGCCGACGGCGCGGGCGGTGGCTTTCCAGCCCGTGAGGGAGTCCGGGAATTTCACGGGCACCTTGGCCGTGCCGTCGGGGCCGGTCTTCACGTCTGGTAGCCAGATAATGGTCGAGCGGAAGTCTGAGCGGACAACGACGTTTGGCTCCGCGCCGTCTTCGCCAGCGGCTTGCTTATCACCCTGGGCCTTCTCGTCGCGGAGCCTGGCCTTCGCGGCGGCCATCGGAGCTGGCGCGGCAGCGAGTGACACTCCATCCATGGCCATCATCGCACCCGCCGGCGCACTCATCGGTGCCACTGGCATCCCCAACCCGCGCATCCGGTTGGCCCCGCCTTCGAAGACTGCATATTCTTGCTCCCTCAGCGCGCCAGGCTTGCGCTCCAGCTTGTCGGCCTCGTCAGACTCCGCGTTCCTCCGCCGGTCCGCACGTTGGAGCACCTCGTTTTGCTCCAGCACCATCTTCACGCCGTCTTCCTCCCACTCGACGAGCTTTGCGTAAGACTTTTGGTTGAACGTGCTCTGCAACTGCGTCCGCTGCTGCCGCTTGGTGCCGAAGTAGAACTGCCGCGGATCGCCGGCGTAATCGCTCTGGATGTAATAGACCGACTCATCCACGAGCCCCACGGCCACCTCGGCGGCGACGGGCTTGCCATCGTGGTCGCGCGCGGTGACGAGCAGCGTGCCGTCTTCGCGCGGTTGATATTGGGTGCGGTCGGGCTTCACATCCACCGTGAGGAAATGCTTTGTGGGCGGCACGATGACCTGCTTCGTGTCCATGTGAATCTGCTTGTCCGCCACCATCGCGGCGCTGAGGAAGACGTTCGGCACGTGCGCATCGCTGAGTTCCAACTCGACGAGCTTTACCGTGCCGGTGAGGTGCACGACCTGATGACTGATGAGTTCCTCGGCCTCGACGGTGAACAGCACGTAACGGTCGTTGCTGTTCGCCACAAGCATCACCGCAGCCTTTTGCCCGGTGCGGAAGGTGTCGCGGTCCACAATGATTTCCACCCCGCCGTGCCGGTAGCCGAGTTCGGCGGTCGCATTGTTCGCGACCCACAGCGTCGTCTCCGCGCGGATGGGCTGCGGCGGGCGGTTGGGGAACGCGTCTTCCGTCAGCCACGTCACCTTGTAATAGCCCTCGCGCTCGGGCGTGAAGACCAAGTCCACCTTGCCCTCGGCATCGGTCTTGAGCGTGCGCGTGAGAATGTCATCGCTGTGGTAGCCCCGGAATTTCAACCGCCACGGGCGTTGCCCAACTTGCGGCGCGGGCGGGAACTTGCCGTCGCTTTGCAGCGCCTTGAGCTCCGGCCCCTTCACTTCCTTGCCCGCCGGGTTCACCCAGATTTCTTCCCAACGCTCGCGGGTGACCTTGACGATGCCTTCGATGACCGCGGGTTGCTGATTCGCATCCTGCGCGCGGAAGTTTACCGTCGCCTTGTCGCCGGGCTTGTGGAGGTTGTGCTCCGGCTTGGCGTGGACGTAATAGCGCTGGCGCGTGACGCGCACGGTGCCGCTGCCGGTGATTTCGCGGCGGCTGGCGTCCACCACGCGCGCCTCGATACGGAACTCGAAGTCCTGCCCGTAATCCTTCGGCGACTCGAACTCCAACCGTGCCTTGCCCGTTGCGTCGGTCTTCAACGTCTCGCGCTTCAAAATCTGCCCATCGCCACCGCCACGCCACATCCGCCCGCGACCGAAGCGCCCCTCGTTCTCCTCGTAGAACCAGCCGAACTCACGCGGCTCCTTCCACGCGAAGTAATAGGGGTTCTGATGCACGACGACCTCGACCGTCGCGTTGGCCACCGGGCCGCCGAAGTAATAATCCGCCTGCACGTTCACCTCGACCTTGTCGCCGGTGCGGAAGGCCTTCTTCTTCCCGTCAACCTCCGGCGTCTGCACGGCGACCTTGAACTCGGGCAGTTTGTATTCCTCGAGCCGGAAGAGCGTCGCGTTGCCGATGTGCTGGTTGTTCGCCTTGTCGCGGAACTGCACGCGATACTCGCCGAGCCGCTGCTGTTCGGTGAGTTCGAGCGACGCCCAGCCGGTGCCGAACTCGTTCAACTTGAGGTCGCCCTCCTTCACCTTCGCGCCGTCCGGGCCGGTGATGGTGTAAGCAATCGTCGCGTTGGCGGGCGTGGAATAAACCGAGCCGTTGTAACGGCGCACGACGGCCTTCCACTCGACCTTCTCCTTCGGGCGATACGCCGGGCGGTCGGTGAAGGCGTAGATGCGCCACGACTCGTGTGGCTCGCGATACCAATAAGCGCTGCCAGGGCTGAACGCCTGCTTGTCGCCCGCGAGGGCAGCGGCGAACAGCTCGTTGTTCGAGTTGGGCGTGCGCGTCAGCTCGAAGACCGCGAGGCCGTCCTTGTCTGCAGCCTTGTCCAGCGCGCGGGTCTCCCACGAGTTGTTGGCGACGTGCCACCGTTCCCACAGCCGGACCTTCGCATTTGGCAACGGCTTGCCGGAAAGCGCATCGGTGACGAAGACAATGGCCTGCTTGCCGCTGGCCTTGAGCACGAGCGTCGCATCCGTCACGAGCACCAGTTCGCGCGCGGACTTTCCGCCGCCCTGCGCTTCGAGCACATACGCGCCGGGACGGAGCTTGCCGTCCACGCGCGGGTTCGAACTGCCGGGCCGGTAATCGCCCTTGTCCTTGGTGTCGTGCGTCCAGCTCTTCGCCTTCTCGCGGCCTGCAAGGTCAATACTCTGCAGCCAGTTCACGTGTGACTTGTCTTTCGCCAAGTTCACGTCGGTGGTGAGGTTTACCGGATACAACGCCAGCTCGATGGCCTTCACGTTGCGCCAGTTGAGGTGATACTGAATCTCCGAGTCCGGCAGGAAGACGTGGCTGACGGACACGCCGAGATTGACCTGCGTGATGTTGCGAATCTGCGCCTGTGCCTGTTCCCAGTAGCGCGTCTCGCCCTTCTGAAACTCCGCGACGAGCCGGCGGAACAGCGCGAGGGCCTTGACGTAATCCTGCTCCTGCGTCCAGTTGCCGTCCTTCAGCGGCACGGCGCGGCCCTGGTTCATCATCCACTCGGCGTAGTGATACAGGGCGTCGTCATACCAATCCGTGCCTTTGCCCGGCTTGAGCGCCGCCTCGAAGTGCTCCGGCACCCGGGCGCGCGCATCCCAGTCGCCACCATGATACTGGAAAGAAACCGCGAGGAGATAATGCGCATGCGCCTTGTCATTGTCCGTCGCGGCAATCTTCAGCGTGTTCTCGAGAATGTTCAGCGGCACCACGTTTCCGTAGTTCCCATAGCGGTAATAAGGCTCGGCCTGCGGCGGCTTTGCGGAACGCCAGACGATGCTCAGGTAACGGTCACGCGCCTCCGCCGACGCCCGCTGGCCGGCCCACCAGTCCAGCACCTGCGAGTAATGCTGCCACCCCGCGCCCCAGTTGCGCTGATTGCGGGGTGTCCAGTAAGAGTCCGCGAGCGACTCCTGAATCTCCACCCACACGCGGTCCTTCTCCTCCTCGCGCTGCACATCGCGAACGAGGACATTTAGCTCCTGCCGCGCATTGTTGAACTTCGTGTTGTCCGCGCGCTGCGTGCTGGCCTCCGAGCGCCACAGCGTGTCCGCGCGACGGAACAGCACCCAGCGCTGCTCGGCCGGCGGGAGGTTCGTGACGTTCACCGCGCGGTAAATCTCGTTCGCCTTGGCGAAAGACTTCTCGGCGACCAACCGTTCCGCCTCTGCTTTCTGCGCGGCGTAGTTCGCAGGCGATTCAGCGGCGAGGAGGGAAAGAGCGGTGGAAAGAAAAGCAACGGTCATCTGCAATGATTTCATGGCAGGAGGTTAGACGGGGTAACCGGGAAAAACACTCCTGAAATGGTGCCTGATGCATCCGGCAAGTGGAGCATTGGGGTTGTGACTTGCGCTAAAGTCAGGAAAAAAGCTATGTATTTGCTCGTCTTTATCGCAACTGAGGATTTGTTTTATGTCTGCTCCACGTCGCATGGCTCCTCATGTCCCCAACGTTCTTGCCGTCGTTATGGGCGGCGGGCAGGGCACCCGGCTTTGGCCGCTCACGCAGGACCGCTCCAAGCCGGCCGTACCACTCGCGGGCAAATACCGCATCGTGGACATCCCCATCTCAAATTGCATCAACTCCGGATACCGCCGCGTGTATCTGCTCACGCAGTTCAACACCGCTTCGCTGCACCGGCACATCAGCCAGAGTTACAAGTTCGACCACTTCAGCAGCGGATTTGTCGAGCTGCTCGCAGCGGAACAAACCATGCACAGCACGTCCTGGTATCAGGGCACGGCTGACGCCGTGCGCAAAAACCTGGTTCACCTGCTGAACCACGATTGGGAATATTGCCTCATCCTCAGCGGCGACCAGCTCTACCGGATGGACTTCCGCCGTATCATCGCGCAGCACGCGGAAACCAAGGCGGACCTCACCATCGCCACGATTCCCGTCACCCGCGACAGCGCGCAATCTCTGGGCATCCTGCAAATCAACAACGAGCGCCGCATCTCGCGATTCGTTGAGAAACCCAAGGATCCCGCCGTGCTGGACTCGCTCAAGATTCCCCGGGAGTCCTACGAAAGCCTCGACATCGAGGGGGACGAGGAGTTCTACCTCGCCTCGATGGGCATCTACGTCTTCAACCGCGCCGTCATGGTGAAGCTGCTCGACAACGATTTCACCGACTTCGGCAAGCACATCATCCCCGGAGCCATCACCACACACCGTGTCTTTAGCTATGTTTATCAGGGCTACTGGGAGGACATCGGAACTATAAAAAGTTTCTTCGAGGCAAACCTCGACGGCGCGGAGGAGCTGCCTAAGTTCAACTTTTTCGACATGAGCTCGCCGATCTACGCGCGCCCGCGCTTTCTGCCCGGCAGCAAAGTTAACGGTGCGAGCATTGACCACGCGCTGGTGTCAGACGGCTGCATTATCAGCCACGCCCACATCAGCCATTCGGTCATTGGCATCCGCAGCATCGTGGGCATTGGCACCAACCTTCACCGTGTCGTCATGATGGGCGCGGACTACTACGAGTCGCAGGCCAGCATGCGGGAGAACCTCGACGCCGGCCGACCCCGTATGGGCATCGGCCAGCACTGCCGTATCGAGAACACCATCTTGGACAAGAACTCCCGAATTGGTGACAACTGCGTGATCTCCCCGGCCGGTAAGCCCGAGAACTTCGACGGCAACGGCTACGTCATCCGCGACGGCATCGTCATCATACCCAAGAACGGCGTCATCGCGCATGGGACGGTGATCTGACCGCCGCGCCGCCACTGAATTGACGCCTTGGCTCTCCGGTCTAGACTCCCTACGTGAATCTAAAGACACGTTCGCTTTTGGTGCTGCTTGCCGGGAGTGTTTTGAACCATCTTCTTGCGGCCCTTGCCCACGACGGCCTGCCTTCCGGCCTTGACCGGCGCATCCCACTCACCACGTCACGCGTCATTGGCTCGCCAGACCCGGCACTGCCGTTGCGTGCCAAGCGCGCCTGGCCACAGCTGGAATTCAAGCACCCGTTGTTCCTCGGACCGGACGCGGCCAGCAACCGTTACCTCGTGGTCGAGCAATCGGGACGCATCCTTGCCATTCCGCGCGACCAATCCCTAAGCCCGACGAACCTCTATTTGGAACTGGCTGACCACGACTTCTACGCATTTCACTTTCATCCCGGTTTCGCAACCAACCGGTTTCTTTTTGTCTTCGCCAACGGGCCGAATACCAAGCAGACCAATGCAGCGGGCGTGGTGCTGGGCGGCACGAACAAGTTTAACCGCATCCTTCGCTACACCGTTGCGCCCGAGGGCCGGCCGGACAAGTCGTCCGAGCGTGAGATCATCAAGTGGTGGTCCAATGGTCATAACGGCGGCGATCTGGTCTTTGGCCTCGACGGGATGCTTTACATCACCTCCGGCGACGGCACGAGCGACTCTGACGGTCTCAACACAGGCCAGAATCTCAGCGACCTGAACTCCGGCCTGCTACGCCTGGATCTTGAACGGCCCGACCCCGGCAAGTTGTATTCCATCCCGAAGGATAACCCGTTTTGGGACATTCCCGGCGCGCGGCCCGAGCTATGGGCCTACGGCTTTCGCAACCCATGGCGCATCGCTTTAGACCCGGTGGACGGCGGGCTGCTGGTAGGCGACATCGGTCAGGATCTTTATGAAATGGTCGAGTTGGTGACCCGCGGCGCGAACTTTGGTTGGAGCGTGCGGGAGGGAAACCATCCCTTTCACGCGCAGCGCAAGCTCGGCCCGCACCCGGTCACGCCGCCGCTTGTCGAGCATCACCATGCGGAGGCGCGGTCTATCACCGGCGGCATGGTCTACCAAGGCAGCAAGTTCGCCGATCTACGCGGAGCCTACATATACGGCGATTACGGCACGGGAAAAATATGGGCGTTGAAGCGCAAGGGCAACAAGGTGACCTGGCATCGCGAAATCGCCGATACTCCGCATGCGATCGTCGGCTTCAGCGAGGGCCGGGGAGGTGAAATCTTCTATGCCGATTACGCCGGACAACTCCAAGAACTGGAGCCGACTCCCCCGGAAACGACAAAGCGTGCGCCGTTCCCCAAGAAACTTAGCGATAGCGGGCTTTTTGCTCGAGTCAAGGGCCACGTCATGCAGCCCGCGGTTATTCCTTACTCGGTCAATTCGCCACTATGGTCCGACGGCGCACATAAAGAGCGGTGGATTGCATTGCCGGGCACGAACCAAATCGCTTACAGCGAGAACGGCAGCTGGAAGTTTCCCGAGGAGACAGTGCTGGTGAAGAGCTTCGCGCTTGATCTCGAAGCCGGAAATCCCAAATCGCGCAGGTGGATTGAAACGCGTTTCATGCTCTTTCAGCAAAACGAGTGGGTCGGCTACAGCTACCGCTGGAACGACTCACAGACCGACGCTGAACTCGTGGAAGCGAAGGGCGCGGACCGCGATTTCAAGATTCAGGACCGCAACGCGCCCGGCGGCACACGCAAGCAGACGTGGCACTACCCGAGCCGCGCCGAGTGCATGACCTGCCACAGCCGCGCTGCGCAGTTCGTGCTGGGCGTGAGCACGCTCCAATTGAACCGCGAGCACGATTACGCCGGCGGGCGGGCCAACCAGCTCCGCACTCTGGCGCACATAGGCGCGTTTAACCTCAAGCCCAACAAGGACGGCCTAGTGAAGTTGTCCAAAGCGCCCGAGAAGATGGCCGCGCTGCCCAACCCCTACGATGAATCCGCGCCCTTGGATCAGCGCGCGCGCGCTTACCTGCACGCCAACTGCGCGCACTGCCACGTCGAGGCCGGTGGGGGCAATTCTGCCATCACGTTGCGCTGGGACACTCCGTCGGAAAAGATGCTGCTCTTTGGGGTTGTCCCACAGCACGATCAGTTCGGCCTGACGAACGCCCTGCTGGTCGCCCCCGGCGCGCCGGAGCGCAGCATCCTAATGCAAAGAGTGCTGCGCGTTGGCCAGGGCGGCATGCCGCCACTGGCAAAATCAATCGTGGATGAACCCGCCGTGAAAATGCTTGGCGAGTGGATTCGCGGGCTGAAACAAGCGGGCGAGTCAAACAATTGACGTAACTGCGGCGCTATTCATGGCTCGACCAAGTATGTCGAGCCAAGTTTCAAACTAGCTCGCGCAGCGGCTCACAGCCCGGATCAACGAGATGTTGCGGTCGGCCTGTGAGGTCATTGACCATGTCACTATGCGGGTTGAGGCCGAGCCGCTGGTAAAGCGTGGCAAAGACATCACCAAATTTCACGGGGCGGTCCGCGCATTCGCCGGCGTCACGGGTGGTGGCCCCGATGACCTGACCGTGGCGCATGCCGCCGCCGGCAAGGAGGGCGAAGGAGACGTTCGGCCAATGGTCGCGGCCGGCGTCCTTGTTGATCTTCGGAGTGCGCCCAAACTCGCCCCAAACCACGACGCTCACGTCGCGGTCCATGCCGCGGGCGTGAAGATCCTCGATGAGCGCCGAGAGGCCCTTGTCGAGCAGCGGAAATTCCTCGCGCGCTTGGCCAAAGTTGTTCCCGTGCCAGTCCCACCGGCTGAATGCGATGGTCACGCAGCGCACGCCAGCTTCAACCAGCCGCCGCGCCATGAGGAAGTCGTCAAGCAAGCGATGGGAGCCATCGTCCTTTAAGTTCGGGAAGCCGCGCCCGTAGCGGTCACGCAGCTTTTGGTCCTCCTTGCTCAGGTCCAGCGCCTCGGCAAGCCGGCTGGAGGTCAGCATCGCAAGGGCTTGCTGGTGGAAGGTGTCCAGACCCTCGACCGAGCCGCTGTTGTCCACGTCCCGACGGAAATGGTCGAAGGCGGTTAGCAAGGAACGGCGCTCATCCAAGCGGCTCGAGGAAATGCCGTTAAGCACCATGTCGTCCTTGCCTTCCTTGTTTGGCTTGAACGCGCTGTGCGCGGGGCCGAGGAAGCCGGCTTGGCCGGGGTCGCCCCATGGCCGATGCCCCGTGACTGGCGCCAGACCGACGAAAGCCGGCATGCCGGGAACGGTGTTGCCGTGGAGTTTGGAGAGCGTGGCACCCATCGAGGGCCAGCCGCCGGCAGGTTGGTTGCGCGGGGCACGGCCGGTGTGACACTGGAAGGCGTCGTGCCCGCCCGCTGCGCCGACCATCGAGCGGATGACGGAGTATTTATCCGCACATTTGGCAAGCTGTGGGAACAACTCGCAGATTTCGAGGCCGGGGACGTTGGTTTTGATGGGCCTGAATTCACCACGAACTTCCTTCGGCGCGTCTGGCTTTAGGTCGAACATGTCCTGATGCGGTGGGCCGCCGGCCAGAAAGATGTTGATAATGGCCTTGTGCGACTTGCCGGTGCCGGCGCGCGCCTCGGCTTCGAGCAGTTGCGGCAGCGTCAGCCCGCCCAGGCCGAGCGCGCCGAGTTGCAGGAAGTTGCGACGCGAGACGCCGTCGCAGAACCGGCCTTCTCTAGATCCAAGGATCGTGAGCATAAAGATCAGACGAGTTCGGAGATCGGGTGATGCTCGAGGTCCACGAGATACTGCGGGCGGCCACCGAGATCGGTGATAGTGGTCTGCTGGGTGTCGATGCCCATGCGCTGGTAGAGCGTGGCGAATACTTCCCCGATGTGGACCGGTCTTTCGCTGGCCTCACCCGCTTGGCGGTCAGTCTTGCCAATCATTTGCCCCGTCTTCATCCCGCCGCCCGCCAGGAGCGCGCAGGAAACGCGCGACCAGTGGTCGCGACCTGCGTCCATGTTGATCCGCGGGGTGCGGCCAAACTCACCCCAGGCGATCACCGTCACATCGCCGGCCATCCCACGCTCGTGCAAATCATGGACCAAAGCGCTCATACCGATGTCGAAATTAGGCAGCTGACGTTTGAGCGTGACGAAGTTTTTCCCGTGTGTGTCCCAGCCGCCGAAGTTTAGCGTCACACATCGCACGCCAGCTTCAACGAGCCGCCGCGCGAGCAGGAAGTCGCGTAAGAGATTGCCATCGGTGCCGCGATAACGGTCTGCCACCTTGCGGTCTTCCTTCTTGGTGTCGAGCGCCTCAACGAGCCGGCTCGAGGTAACGACCTCGAAGGCTTGGCGGTTGAAGGTATCGAGTCCGTCCATCAGGCCGCTGCGGTCGGCGTCGCGACGGAACCTGTCGAACTCGGCGAGCAAGCCCTTGCGCTCATCAAGCCGTGCGGAGGTGACGCCATTGAGCGTCATGTCACTCGCGCCGGGCCCGCTGGGCACAAACGGCCCGCACGCTGCCCCCAGAAAACCGGGGCGCGACTCTTTCCCGCTGCAGCCGACGCTGGGCGGCACCCCGGCGGCGGAGCCTTGTAACTTGGATACAACGGCTCCGAGCGAAGGCCAGCCGCCGGAAGGCTGCGGCTTCGATTGGCTGCGGCCGGTCATGCAATGAAAGGAACTGTGGTCGTCCGCTTTGCCGATCACGGTGCGGATGGCGGCGAACTTGTCCCAGTTGGCCGCAAGCATGGGCAGGTGCTCGCAAATGCGGTTGCCCGGCACCTTCGTCGCGATCGACTTGAACTCGCCGCGGATTCCTGATGGCGCGTCCTCCTTGAGGTCGAACATATCCTGATGCGACGGCCCGCCGGGCAGGTACACCATGATGATGGCTTTGTTCGATTTGCGGAGGCCGGACTGCGCTTCGGCTTGGAGCAATTGCGGGAGCGTGAGGCCGCCCGCAGCGAGGGCGCCAAGTTGGAGAAAGTTGCGACGCGAGACGCCGTCGCAGAAATGGCTTTGGCTGGGTCCGAGAATCTTAAGCATAAGTGTTTTTTGTTAAACCCGTTGTTTATTCGGAACTATTGAATCGACGGCAAAGCCATGGCTCTCATTCAACAAGTTCAGTCCGGATTTCGCAGTTAAAGTGCGCGCATCTCGGTCAGGCATCAGAAGGTAACGGATCAGGTGAAAGTCTTCCTCGTAGTGGCGGCGTGCCCATTGCCATGACGACACCCAAGTCGAGTGCTGGCAGGCGAACGCGTTGCCCGACTGGATTATCCGCCTAATTGTTGGGACTCAGTATCACGACTGTACAATCTGCAAGTCGCGCAACTTAGGTATCAGCCACGCTTTACCTTGGCCACGAAGCGAGCCATGCGATCGGTGGCTATCTGAATCTGGTCCATCGCCGTCGCAAAGCAGCAGCGCAGGTAACCTTCCCCGCTGGGGCCAAACGCGCCGCCAGGCACACACGCGACTTTCTCCTCTTGCAACAACCGAAACGCAAAATCCTTCGAATTAAGGCCGGTGCTCGCGATGTAAGGAAAAGCGTAGAAACTCCCCCGCGGCAGATGACACGGCAGGCCCATGTCGTTGAACGCCTTCACGATGAAGTTGCGCCTTAACTTGTATTGCTCACGCATCTCCTTGGTGTCGGCCTCACCGTGCTCGATGGCCTCGATGGCCGCTTCCTGGCTGATGATACTGGCGCAAAGCATCGAGTATTGGTGGATCTTCATCATCGCCTCGATGAGTTCTGCCGGGCCACACGCATAGCCGATGCGAAAGCCCGTCATCGCATACGCCTTCGAGAAGCCATGTAGGAAGATCGTCCGCTCAATCATGCCCGGCAGTGAAGCGATGGAGACGTGTTGCCCCTCGAAGGTGAGCTCGCTGTAAATCTCGTCGGTCAGCACCACCAAGTTATGGCGCTGCACGACGGCGGCGATCTTCTCCAACTCCGTGCGCGTCATCGTGCCGCCGGTCGGATTGGTCGGGAAGTTCAACATCAACGCCTTGGTCTTGGGCGAGATGGCCTTTTCAATCGCCTCCGCGCGCACCGCAAATTTATCCTCCGCTCGGCAACTCACGGCCACCGGCACGCCGTGGGCCATCGCGATGCTCGGCGAATAGCTGACGTAACACGGCTCATGATAGATCACCTCATCGCCGGGATTGAGGAGGGCGCGCAACGCGATGTCCAACGCCTCGCTCACGCCCACGGCGATAAGAATCTGCTTCTTCGGATCGTAGTGCACGCCGAAGCGCGGCGCGAGATGCGCGGCGATGGCCTCGCGCAGCTTGAGCAGGCCGAGGTTCGAGGTGTAGGTCGTCTTGCCGCGTTCGAGGGCGTAAATGGCGGCCTCTCGTATATGCCAAGGCGTGACGAAGTCCGGTTCACCCACGCCGAGGGAGATTACGTCCCGCTGGCTTTGAACAATGTCAAAAAATTCACGAATGCCCGAGCGTGGCAGGCTGGCCACGCAGCGGGCGATGCAGGCTTGCGGTTGAAACGGAGTCGCCATGACGTTCGCAAGCGCGAGACTCAAGCGGAAGGCGGCAGGTTTGGAAATAGCAAAAGGGCCCCACACCGAAATGGCCAAGGGTGGAGGCCTCTACCCTTTGGCCCTCCCAAACCCGCCCCTTCACCCATCCAGCGGGCTCCGCACCCCGATCCCCGGCTTCTGCATCACATGAGTATAAATCTGCGTCGTCGTCAGGCTTTGATGTCCCAACAGTTCCTGCACGGTGCGGATGTCCGTCCCGTTCTCCAACAAATGCGTGGCAAAACAATGCCGCAGCGTGTGCGTCGTCACCCGCTTGTTCAACCCCACCCGCTGCGCCGCCGCCCGGATCGCCCGCTGCAAATTATCCTCCACCAGATGATGCCGCCGCCGGACACGGGCCACCGGGTCCACCGACAGTTTGCCCGCTGGGAACAGCCAGAACCACGGCCACTCCACCCCCGCCTTGGGATACTTCCGCTCCACCGCTTCCGGCAACGAAACTCCCGGCAACCCCGCCGCCCGGTCCGCCGCCCACTGCTTCCGGTTCCGGGCCAACTGCTCGCGCAGCGCCCCCCGCAGCGCCTCCGGCACCATCGTCACCCGGTCCTTGAACCCCTTGGCGTTCCGCACCATCACCTGCCGCCGCTCCACATCCACATCCGCCACCCGCAGCCGCAGCCCCTCCAACAACCGCAACCCCGCCCCATACTGCAACTGCAAGGGCAACTGATACTCCTCCACCACCGCCCCCAGCACCGCCCGCACCTCCACCTGACTCAGCACCACGGGCAACCGCGCCGGCCGCGTGGACCGCTCAATCCCCGCCAGCAGCCCCAAAGGCTGGTCCAGCACCTCCGCATACAGAAACACCAGCGCGTTCAACGCCTGATTCTGCGTTGCCGCCGCCACCCCGCGCTCCGTCGCCAGATGACTGAGGAACGCCGCCACCTCCGCCTCCCGCAACTCATTCGGCTTGCGCCATTGCCCCGCCCGCTCCCGGTGGAACCGGAGAAACCGCTCAATCCAATGCCAATAAGTCAGCTCCGTCCGTCGGGCGTAATGAAAGTAGCGCAACACCTCCTGCACCTGCTCCCGCAACTTCTTGGACTTGTCGGGGCGGAACTTCTCCTTTCCCTGCCGCCGCATGGCGGTAGTCAACCCCGGCACCCCACGATAGTCCAAATTCATGCTGGACAAAGGGATACCCTGCCAATAAAATCGCACTCAACAATAAAACCGCAGGAATTGCGGTTCACTAAACTGTTAGGCGGCTAATCCAGATCGAACTCAGTTACTCCAGATGTATCCAAAAGATTTGATGCAAATCCTGAGGGCACTGCCGATCAATCTGATCCTGCTGACGACTTTGAGGATGATCTCAGCCGCGGAGACGCCGTCCAAGGAGACAACTCCGCTGGATCTAAAAGGGACGAATGTGCAGAGGCTGGAGGTCAGTGCGTCTCTGATCGGCTTCACCAGCACCAAGGTGTTCTACACGCTTGGCGAACACCGGGTGGTGGTGGTGATCCACATCGACAACACGAAGAAGGGGTTTCCCGTAACCGGCAAAGTCTGTCAGTTTGCCAAGGAGGTGACCCCGAACGACATGGCCAAATGGCTGAACAATCAGTACTCGGACGCCCTCTTCCCAAAGGTGCCTGAGCCCAAAGTGACAGTCCAGCTGCCGGGGGGAGCGTGCCAGTCGTTGGAGAGCAAGCTCCTCGGCCAGAAGTCGGCTGCCAATACCGCCTACAACCATTACCGCGTCGAGTTCAAGCTCCCTGAGGTCAAAGTGAACGAACAAATCCGGTTAACGGAGTTCAAGGACACTGT
>VHDH01000072.1 GCA_016871445.1 Verrucomicrobiota bacterium
CTCAATCAATTTCTGCAACTGCACGTCGGCGGGCGGCAGGTTCTTCACCAAGGCGGCCAGACGATTCTTTGCGTCGCGCGCAGGGCTGGCGCGGAGCCGGTCAGCCACCGTGCGGTCCTGCAAGAGCCGCGCGGGAATGCGCCCGGCCTCGGCGGCGGCGAGCAACTGCTCCGTCCCGGCCGCCGTGCTCACCAGCGCGGTGGCGAAGCGCAGTTGCAGGCGCGTCGGCGCGTTCGTCAGCGCGGCCACGACCACCGCGAGTCCGCGCGCGTCCACCTGTTCGCCGAGTTGCGCCGCGAGTTCCGCGCGCAGGTTTTCCGGCTGCGTGACATCGCGGACGAGTGGCTCGATTTTCGACAGCGCAGCGACTGAGTTAAGCGAAAGCCACGCGCGCCCGGCAGCGGCACGAACGGACGCATCCGTCGAGTCGCCGAACAGCTTCGTCACCGCCGGTTCCAGCGCTGCGAGCTTGAGGGAACGCGCCAGCTCCGCGCCAGCCAGCTGCCGCTTCGTAACCGGTTCAACATCGTGCAAGGCCAGCACCGGCAAAGCCGGCTCGAACCGCCCAAAGGCCAGCCACGCGTAAGCCGCTCCTTCGTCGCCATCCGTCACTTCGATGACGGCACGCTTCCCGGCGAACTCGGCCAAGTCCCAAGTAATCTTCTGGGCTATGTCGTTCCGGGGCACCTTGGCGTCGCGCAACACGGCCTTGGTTTCCGCATCCAGCAGCCGGATAAAATTCTTCCCGCCGGCGGGCTGGCCGAGCGGGCCGTCGTGGCCGCATAGGTAGAAGGAAAGTTGTTTCGGCAGGACAAATGCCGGCGAGCGCAGGATGCCGATGAGCGTCTCGCCGTTCGGAAGGCTGGACATGAGGCGGGTCTTCTGACCATCGGCGCTGGTGCGTTCCTCGAAGGCAAAGGGGTTGCGCCCGGGCGCGGCGGGGTTCAGTGGCACGTAGGTCCAAGTCGCCTGCGACGCGCTGCCACTCAGCAATTGGCCGGCGAGGTCGGTGCCCCACGCACGCAATTCCGGCGGCAACGCGTTTCCGCGAACATGCATGCCGTCGTGCATCGCCTTGAAGAGCGTGGCCTGCGTGTCGAGGTCGGCGGCGAATTGTTTGCGCCCGAGCGCGGCGAGTTTCGGCAGGTCCGCGTCCGGCGCATGGCGGGCGGCGTGCGTGACGTAGCGGGCGAGGACATCGGCCGGCTCGGCGTGCTGCTCCACATGGCGGACGAGGAAGGTGGCGGCTTCGGCATTCGTGAGCGCGAGGGCGACGGCGGCAAAGGCGCGGGCATCGGTGGGCGAGAGTCTCTCACTGGAAAGTTTCGCGAATGCGCCGGGGAGTCGAAGCTGCTCGCGCAGCGCCAGGCGCACGACGTGGGCGAGGTGGGTGTCCTCGGCGGGGACGCGCTTCTGCAAGGCGAGGAGCGGGGCGAGGTTGTCGTTGTGTGGGTTCGCGGCGAGGGCGTCTGCGGCAGCGCGCTGGACGTGGGCGGAGGGGTCGGCGAGGGCCCTGCGCGCGGCGGCGAGGAGCGCGGCCTTCAGGCCGCTGGCGGGTGCGGATGATCCAAGGCGTGCGGACGAGGCTGCGGCCTGAAGGCCGCGCTCCGTGAGCACGCGGGCGGCGTGGACGCGGACGGGTTCGTCGCGGTCTTGCAGCACGCCGAGCAGGGTTTTGTCATCGAGTTTGCCGTCGCGCTGCAACAGCCACAGGCAGGAGGTCATCAAGCCCTCGCGGTCGTCGCCTTGTCGGAAGTGCCAGAGGCCTTGCGCGGCTCGCGTGATGAGACCTTGGTCGTTGGCGTTCGGGAGCAGGGCGAGTTCCTCGCGGGCGAGAGCGCGGCGCGTCGGATTCTCGGAGAGGAATTCGTTGAGCAGGGAATCAAGGTTCATGCGTGTGAAGTCGGGGAGCGCACGCGTCCCGCGTGCAGGCTGAGGCGTCCCGCCGAAACTTCGTTCCTCTGACTTTGTCTTTGAGGTTGAGTCAGTGGGACGAGTGTCGGGCGCGACGCCCTCCACAGCACGCGAGACGCGTGCGCTCCCCGACGGCGGGACGATTCGCCAAATGCGGCCGCGCTCGCGGTCGCGGCCGGGGTGGAGCAGCGGGACTTCGTAGTGGCCGATGATGCGGTTGTAGAAGTCCGCCACCCACAGGGCGCCGTCCGGGCCGATTTGTAAATCCACCGGGCGGAACCACGGGTCGTCGGTGCTGAGGAAGTCGGGCATCTCCTTTCCCACGCTGGTGCTGCCGCGCCATTCGAGGTGGTCGCGGTTGATGCGGCTGGTCATCACGTTCCCGATGAAAAGGTTCCCCTGGAACTCGGCGGGCCACGCGGGGTCGCTGATGTGGACGATGCCGCAGATGGCGGTGCTGTGGTGCGAGTGCTGGATGGTCGTGGGCGCGAAGCCGAGGCCATCGTGCGGTCGGCCAAAGCTCGGGTAATGCGCGCCGCGCAGAAGTTGGTAGATGGGCGAGCTGTGGCAGTCGGCGGAGTAGAGGTTCCCGAGCGGGTCGAAGGTGAGGCCAAAGGGGTTGACCTGCCCGTGGGTCCAATGCTCGATGCGCGAGCCGTCGAGGCGGAAGCGATAGACGTTGCCGGAGGGGAGGGAGATTTCGTGGCCGTCGGTGCCTGACACGCGGGACTGATTGTTGAAGCCGTGCGTGGCATAAATCCAGCCGTCGAGACCACGCCGGAAGCTGGCCTGGTTCCCGTGCGTGTCGCGGGTGAAGTCAAACGGGCCGTAGAGTTTCTCCTGCTTGTCAGCAACGCCATCGCCATCCGTGTCCTCGAAGAGCCAGATGTTCGGGATGCTCCAGGCGATGCATTTCCAAGTCAGGGTCTGGGGTCTAACGTCTGGGGTCTGGGGATTCGGCTTCGGGGCGGTGCTGGCGGGGGAGCGAAAGGGGTAAACGCCGATGGGGATGTTCAGGTTCGTGGCGAAGGTGGTGACCTTGCGGGCGCGGCCGTTATCATCGAAGTCCGAGAAGATGCGGATGGTGTCGCGCGCGAGGGCGGCGTTGGTCGCGGCGAACGGATACTCGCGCGACTCCGTGACCCACAGGCGACCCGCCGAGTCGAAGGCCATGTTCATCGGCTTGCGGAGGTCCGGTTCCGAGGCGACGAGCTGAATCTTGAAGCCGGCGGGCAGATGAAACTTTAGGCGCTGCTCCTCGGGTGAGAGCGGTTCAGTCGCACGCACGCCTTCCGTGAAAAGTTTTGACGCGGGCGCGGCGGTGAGTCGCTCGGCTAGGAGCGTGGGCAGCAGCACGGCAAGTAGGCAGAGCAGTTGGGGCTTCATGCAACGCGGGTTATATGGTGCAGGTGGGGGGTATGTCGGAAGTAAAATTTAACCCTCCGCCTTGCGATGGTAGCTTTTAGGCTCACTCAATATAACCTGTATCAAGTTGAGGCCAACTTACCGCTTCCCTTCTTTCGTCCATTTGCCAAGCTCGCACGCATTATGACCCGATGGTTTCTCACCTTGTTAGCGCCGATCTGCGCCATCATCACTTCCACCCACGCCGCCGCGCCCTTCGAGCTGAAGGATGGCGACCGCGTCATTTTTCTGGGCGACACACTCATCGAGCGCGAGCAGCACCACGGCTGGATCGAGCTGATGCTCACCACGCGCTTCCCGGATCGCAACGTCACCTTCCGCAACCTCGGCTGGAGCGCAGACTTGCCCAATGGTGAGTCGCGCCTCGGCCTCTCGCTGCGTCAGGCCGGCCTCGAACCCGAGGGCGAGGGCTGGGAGCTGCTTCAGAAGCAAATTGGGGAAACCAAACCGACGGTGGCCTTCATCGCCTACGGCATGGCAGCGTCCTTTGACGGCGCGGCGGGCCTGCTCAAGTTTAAGGCGGACTACGAGCGGCTGTTGGATGCGATCGGGAAGATTTCGCCGGGGTGCCAGTTCGTGCTGGTGTCGCCCATCAAGCACCAGAAGCTGCCCGCGCCGCTGCCGGACCCGGCGAAACACAATGAGCAACTTGCCGCCGTCTCCCGCGCTGTCGAGAGCATCGCGAAAGAAAAAGGGGCTCGGTTTCTCAATCTGTTCGAGACATTACCCTTGGCGATGGAGCCGGGACGCACGCCCACGGACAATGGCATTCACTTGAACGAAGCGGGGATGAAATGGGTTGCGCTCACCATTGAGCAGCGGCTTTTTAACAATCCGCACGGAACTTGGATGAACCCGCAACGGAGTGCCGCCTCGCAAGGCGTCCAGCAAGTCATCCTCCGCAAAAACGAGTTCTTCTTCCACCGCTCCCGCCCGGCGAACATGGCTTACATCTTCGGCTTCCGGAAACGCGAGCAGGGCAAAAACGCCGTCGAGATGCCGCAGTTCGACCCGCTCATCGCCGCCGAGGAGAAGAAGATTCGCGAACTTTGCAAACACTTGAACAATGCGAACTTCAAACCCGGCCCTGAGCTCCAACCCGCCGCGCTCCTTGGCAAGGCCGCTGCCGCAAAGTTAACGCCGCAGCCCACGCCCCAGTTCACCGTGGCCGACGGACTTGAAGTCACGCTTTGGGCCGAGAACCCCCACCTCGCCAAACCGATCCAAATCAACTTCGACCCGCAGGGCCGCCTCTGGGTCGCCAGCAGCGAGGTCTATCCGCAGATCGAACCCGGCCAGGCCGCGCACGACAAAATCGTCGTGCTCGAAGACACCAAGGGCGCGGGCAAGGCCGACAAGGCCACCGTTTTCGCCGACAACATGCTCATCCCCACCGGCCTCGCGCCCGGCGATGGCGGCGTGTATGTCGCGCAGAGCACGGAGCTGCTGCACTTGAAGGACACCGACGGCGACGGCAAGGCCGACGAGCGCCGCGTCGTCCTCTCCAGCTTTGGCACCGAGGACACGCACCACAACCTGCACACGCTCCGCTGGGGCCCGGACGGCCGCCTCTGGATGAGCCAGTCGATTTACACTCGCAGCGAGGTGGAGACGCCGCATGGCGTCGTGCGCCTGCGTTCAGGCGGCGTGTTTCGTTTCGAGCCAGCGTCGCAAAGGCTGGAAGTCGTTTTCAAGGGTTGGGTCAATTCTTGGGGTCACCAGTTCGACGAGTTCGGCCAGAGCTTCATGACCGATGGCGCCGGTGGCGCCGGCATCAACTGGGGTCTCCCCGGCGGCATGTATCAGACATACGCCCGGGCGCGCCGCATCCTCCCGAGCGTAAGCCCGGGCGGCTACCCGAAGTTCGCCAGCCTCGAAATCATCCGCAGCCAGCATTTCCCCGCCGACTGGCAGGGCCGCATGGTGACGTGCGACTTTCGTGCGAACCGCGTGACGAGTTTCAGCATCACCGAGCAAGGCGCAGCCTACATCACCAAGCAGGAAACCGACATCTGCCGCACCTCGAACAACACGTTCCGCCCCATTGACGTGAAGCTCGGCCCCGACGGCGCGCTCTACATCGCCGACTGGAGCAACCCCATTATCAACCATGGCGAAGTGGATTTCCGCGACCCGCGCCGCGACCGCGAG
The DNA here is from genome assembly GCA_016871445.1 of Verrucomicrobiota bacterium. Lineage (GTDB taxonomy): Bacteria > Verrucomicrobiota > Verrucomicrobiia > Limisphaerales > SXTU01 > SXTU01. The sequence continues at coordinate 5,491 of VHDH01000072.1, forward strand.
CACGGGCGCATCTGGCGCGTGGCGATGAAGGGCAAGCCAGCCGTGAAAAAACCGGAGTTGGCGAAAGCCAGCACGAGCGCGTTACTAAACGAATTGTTTTCACCTAACCAATTCAACAGCTCCCAAGCCACCCGCCTGCTCGTGGAAAAAGGCGCCGTCGCCGTCGCCCCCGAACTCAAGACGTGGACCGCGAAACTCAAGACCGAGAAAGAGGAACTCGCCGCGCTATGGATTCACCAGTCTTTGAACCTCCCCGCCCCGGAGTTGCTCACCAAGCTGCTGGCCGCGCCGGATGGTCGCATCCGCGCGGCCGCTGTGCGGGCGTTGAGCTTCGCTACTACCGCCCCTGTCCAGCCGGTGCGCGTCGCTGACGCAAACGGCACAGTCAGCAGTTATCTCGCAGACGCAAGCACGAGCTTTGCCGAGAGCGATACCGTCGCGCGCCTCGCCAAGCTTGTCACCGACCCTCACCCGCGCGTCCGCCTGGAGGCCGTGCGCGCGCTGGCGAAGTTCCCATCCGCCAAGTCCGCCGAGTTGGTGCTCTCCGCCGTGGACACCATCGGCGCGGATACCTTTCTCGATTATGCGGTGTGGCTTTCCATCAACGAACTAGCACAGCCGTTCCTCGCCTCGCTGGAGTCTGGCGCGTGGCTCCCCGACTCGCCCGCAAAGCTCAGGCAGCTTGAATACGCGATGAAATCGCTCGACCCCGCGCTCGCGTCGTCCAGCGTCACGAAATTTCTCGCCGCCAAGCCGCTGACCAAGGACGGCTCTGGTCCGTGGATTGAACTTATCGGGGCCGCCGGCGGTCCAGCCGAGGTCAACCGCCTCTGGGAGCAAATTGTGAAGCGTGATTTCACCGAAGCCGCGCTCGTCCGCGCGCTCAATGCTCTCACTGCCGCCGTGCGCCTGCGCAACGTGCAGCCCGCGGGCGACGCCTCGCGCGGCCTCGCGCTGCTCTCCGACGCGAACCTCGCCACACGCGTCGCCTTCGTGAACTTGCAGGGCGCGTGGAAAAATCCCGGCGCGGCTTTCGCCGAGATGGTTAAGCTGGCCGGTGATGAGAAGACGCCCGCCGAAGTCCGCGCCGCCACGTTCGCCGCGTTCCGCGAGCTGGGCGCGATTGGCCCCGTGCTCGGCGCGTTGCAGCCGCTGGCCGCGAAGACTTCACCCGCGCCCGTGCGCCGCGCCGCCGCCGTCACGCTCGCGTCGCTCCAGCCCGCGAAGTTCGCTGACCTCGCGTTCGATGAACTAGCCGAGACGAAGAGCGACGCCGAGGCGCTCGACCTCTGGCGCAGCGTCTTGGCCACGAAGGGCGCGGCGAGAGAATTCGGCGGCAAGGTCGGGAGCCGCACCGGCCTCCCCGCGCACGTCGCCACCGCTGGCCTCCGCGCCGCCCGCGAAGGTGCGCAGCCGGACGCCACGCTTATCGCCTCGCTCACCAAGCTCGCGAACATCACCGCACTTTCGCCTGACAAACTCACGCCCGCGAAACTTAAAGAACTGGCCGACTTGGCGGTGAAGTCCGGCGACCCTGCGCGCGGTGAGCGGGTTTATCGCCGGGCGGAACTCGGCTGCGTGCTCTGCCACGCCATCGGCGGCGTCGGTGGCAAGGTCGGCCCGGACATGACCAGCCTCGGCGCGGCGGCCCCCGTGGATTACCTTGTTGAGTCCGTCCTGCTGCCCAACGCGAAAATCAAAGAAGGCTTTCACGGCATTACCATCGAGACCAAGGACGACCTTGAATACAGCGGCATCCTCGTGCGCGAGACCGGCCAGGAGGTCGTTGTTCGCAACGCGCAGAACCAGGAAGTCAGCGTCGCCAAATCCAACCTTCGCAAGCGCGCCAACGCCTCGCAATCACTCATGCCCTCCGGCCTGCTCGACACCGTGAGCGAAGCTGATCGCAACGACCTCGTCGCGTTCCTCAGCCGCCTCGGCAAACCCGGCGACTACGACGCGAGCAAGGGCGGCGTGGCTCGCGTGTGGCGCGTGTTGCCGGTCACGCACCGCATGGACCAAGGCGGTTGGGACAAAATCACGAAGGGCGACTTCACCGCCCAATGGACCGCGATGGAGAGCGGCATCGGCGACCACACTTGGAAACCCGCGACGTCGCTCGTGAGCGGCGCGCTCGCGAAGCCCGACTTCGCCCCCACCAACATCCCTGGACACGTAACGCTGACCAGTGTCTTCGTGGCGTCGACCTTCACGCTGGCGAAGCCGGGAGCCGTGACACTGAACGTCGTAGGAGCCAACACGGCTGACGCGTGGGTCAACGGAAGCAAGGCAAAGGTGAACACGCCCGGTGCCCAAGGTGCGCTGGCCTTGACCAGTCAACTCCCCGCCGGCACCCACACGGTCATCCTCCGCCTCGACGGTGCGAAGCTGCCCGACAGCGTGCGGCTCAAGTCCACGGACGTGAGCTGGAGCTTGAATTGACGCGGCGAAGCCCTTGACGCATGTGGCGGTTCTGCAAGAGTCGCTGCCATGACGCCATTGTCCCGTGCAATCGCTAGCCTTGCCCTCACCGCGTTTTTGACCGTCCTGCCCGCGCCCGCGCAAGTTAACGTAGTCCAAACCGTTGCGTCCGGCGTTTATTTCCACGAGGGCGACATCGGGCGACACGGGCACTGCAACAACGGCTGGATCGTCTTCAAGGACTACGTGCTGGTGGTGGACGCGAATTTCCCCTCCGGCGCGCAAGTCATCCTGCCGAAGATCAAGGCGCTCACGGACAAGCCTATCAAGTTCGCCTTCGACACGCACCACCACGGCGACCACGCCTATGGCAACCAAGTCATGCACGAGGCCGGCGCGACCATCGTCGGGCACGCGGGCGTGCTCGCGGAGATGAAAAAATATGAGACAAACTATTTTACCGGCAAACAACCCGGGCGTTGGGAGGACGCTGCGAAGGGGCGTAAGGACGTGGCCGCCAGCCGGCTCCGCCCGCCCGACGTGCTCTTTGAGCAGAAGCTGGCCTTCGACGACGGCACGCACCGCGTCGAGCTGCTGCACTTCGGCGTGGCCCACACGCACGGCGACGGCTGGGCGTGGTTGCCAAAGGAGCGCATCGTCTTCACTGGCGACGCCTGCGTGAACGGCCCATATAACTACGTCGGCGACGGCAACATCCACGAATGGATTAAGACCCTCGACAAAGTCATCGCGCTCAAGCCGCTGAAAGTCTGCCCTGCGCACGGCCCGCAGGGCGGCCCCGAGGTGTTGGCGAACCAGCAGCACTATTTTAAATCGCTGCTCGCCGAGGTGAAAAAGCTCAAGGATGCCGGCAAGACCGCCGCCGAGGTGCAGGCCGCCGCCGACACGATCAAGGAAACCCTTCGCAAAGACGAACGCATCGCCATCTACATCGGCCAGTTCATCAACATGCAGGTGGAAAAGGCTTGGACTGAGTTGGGCGGCGCAGCCTTCCCAGCGAAAAAGCAGGCGCAGGTCGAGCCGGTGAGGCTTATGGGTAAAACGTTGGTTGCGACCGGTAACTAAGCGACCACGCGCCGCCGGAAATCAATTTGCCCAATGTCAGATTCCCGGCTCAAAGCCCGTTTCGGCATCTTCTATGCCCTGCGCGTCTATCTGCCGCATGCCGTCTTTTACCTGCTGCCCATGCTTGTGCCCGGCGTTCTGGCCGCCAGCCTGACTTCTCCGAAGGACTTTCTCGGCTTCAATCTTGGGGATGACTATCACCTCGCGAATTACACCCAACTCGTCGGCCACTGGGAACGCCTCGACCGCGAGTCCGACCGGCTGAAAGTCGTGCCCATCGGCCTCACCGAGGAAGGGCGCACGATGGTGATGGGCATCGTCACTTCGCCCGCGAACCACCGCAGGCTCTTTCGCCACAAGGACACGGTGCGCCGGCTCGCGCTCGGCGAGGCCACGGAGGCGGACGCGCGCCGACTCGCGGAGGAGGGGCGCGCAGTGGTGTGGATTGACGGCGGCCTGCACGCGACGGAGACACTGGGCTTCACGCAGTTGATGGAGACGCTCTGGCAGTTCGTCAGCCGCGACGACGCGGAGACGCGCCGCATCCTCGACAACTGCATCATCCTCTTCACCCCCGCGAATCCCGACGGTATCGAGTTGGTGGCCAACTGGTACATGCGCGAGGCGGACCCAAAAAAACGCTCTTTGACCGGCCTGCCGCGCCTTTACCAAAAATACATCGGTCATGACAACAACCGTGACTTCTTCGCTTGCACCCAGTCCGAATCCAAGTCCATCAACCGCATCCTGTACCGCGAGTGGTTCCCGCAGATTCTCTACAACCACCACCAGTCTGGTCCGCAGGGTACGGTGATGTTCGCGCCGCCCTTTCGCGACCCAGCGAACTATAATGTGGACCCATTAGTGACGAGCGGGATTGACGCCGTGGGTGCGGCGATGATGCAGCGCTTTCTCGCTGAAGGGAAACCGGGCGTGACTGTGCGCTCGGGGGCGCGTTACTCGACGTGGTGGAACGGCGGCCTGCGCACGACGGCTTACTTCCACAATATCATCGGCCTGCTCACCGAAACCGTCGGTAGCCCAACGCCGATGACCATTCCGTTCCTGCCGGACAAGCAACTCCCCAAGGCTGACTACCTTGCGCCCGTCGCGCCGCAGCGGTGGCACTTTCGGTCGTCGGTGGATTACTCCGTGACCGCGAACTACGCCGTGCTCGACTACGCGTCGCGTCAGCGTTCCTCGCTACTCTTCAACGCGTGGCGCATGGCCCGTTCCGCTATCGAGCGCGGCAGCCGCGACAGTTGGACTGTGACGCCCAAGCTCGTTGAGCACGCTACCCGGGAGCGAAAGGGCAGTCCCTTTCTTTCCAACTCTGCGACGAACGAGTTTAAGCGCCTCTTGCAAGACCCTGCTCGGCGTGACCCGCGTGGCTACATCATCCCCGCTAACCAGCGTGACTTTCCGACCGTTACGAAGTTTGTGAACACGCTGCTGGAAACCGGTGTGGAAGTGCACTTAGCGACGAACAACTTCACAATTGCCGGTAAACCTTATCCCCCAGACAGCTACGTGGTGCAGTGCGCGCAGCCTTTCCGCGCGCACGTGCTGGACATGTTCGAGCCACAAGACCATCCAAACGACTTCGCGTATGCCGGAGCCGCGCCCACCGCGCCATATGACATCGCGGGCTGGACGCTGGCATTGCAGATGGGCGTTAAGTTTGATCGTGTGTTGGAAAAGTTCGATGGGCCGTTCGCGCAGGCAGAATATCCACAATCGCCGCCGCGCAGCGAAGTAGCGAAAGGGCAAAACTCAGCTGGATATCTTCTCACCACTGCACAAAACGATACGTTTCGAGCTGTCAATCAACTGTTGGCCGCAGGCGAAGCCGTAAGCCGGGAATTCGGCACTGGTCATTTCTATATTCAACGCGGCCCGCGCACTGAATTTCAAATCGCCAAACTCGCGGCTGTGCTTGGGATTTACTTCACTGCGGTTGCCACCCCGCCCACACGGACAGCACCGCTTAAACCCCTCCGCATCGGTCTGTGGGATCGTTACGGTGGCTCCATGCCCTCGGGTTGGACGCGGTGGGTCTTAGAGCGGTTTGAGTTTCCATTCCGCGTTGTGTTTCCGCCGGAACTGGATCGGGGAAATCTGCGCGAGAAGTTCGATGTGCTCCTGTTCGTGGACGGGGCTATCCCCGCCTACACACGCGGCTCTGGTGCATCCACCAATCTGCCCGCCGTGAGCGGCGATGCGCCGGGTGAAACGAGTGCCGAGGTGCGCGATGAGTCTCTACCGCCTGATTATCGCGGCCGGAGCGGCAGCCTTACGGTGACAAAGACCATTCCCCAACTTCGCAAATTTCTCGAAGACGGTGGCACCCTCCTAACCATCGGTAGTTCGACCAGCCTCGCGCGACATCTCGACCTGCCCATCGCTAACCACCTCACTGAGCCGGGTAAAACCTTGGCGCTGCCGCGTGAGAAGTTCTATGTGCCTGGCTCCGTGCTGCGCGCCCGCGTGGATACGGCGCATCCGCTCGCTTGGGGCATGGAGCGGGATGCCGATGTATTTTTTCAAGCTAGCCCAGTCTTCCGCTTTACGGATAAGGCCGAGCCGGGACAACTCGACTGCGTCGCGTGGTTCAACTCCCCGAAGCCGCTCCGCAGCGGCTGGGCGTGGGGACAGGAGCACTTGGACAACGGCATCGCCATCGCGGAGGTGCGCGTGGGCAAGGGACGTCTCGTCCTCTACGGCCCGGAAGTCGCCTTCCGCGCTCAGCCGCATGGGACGTTCAAGTTTCTTTTCAATGGGCTTTGGTTGCCACTGCTCGGCGATACACCTTAGCCTCAATCATCGTCATCATCCCCGCCGGGCTTGGTGAAGACGAAGGCGGCGCGGACGGGTGCGGGCATCTTGCTGTTTGGACCGCGCACGCTACGCCAGATGATTTCGTTCAGCAGCAGATCATCGGCGGCGTCCTCCTTGGTAAAGTCCATCTTCCGGGACTTCTCCGCACCCCAGGCGAGCTTGCCGTTGCGCTCGTTGATGTCTACTTGCGCAGGCCGTGCGACGTAGGGCCGCGCGTCGGGCTTCGCTTGAAAGGAGTTATACATCGGCGTGGCCGCGGCATCGAACTGCGACATCGGGCGCAGGCCGAGGATGAGTTCCATTGTGCGCAGCATCGAGCTGGTGGAATACATCGTCGAGTCCACGGAGCCGCGCTTGATGTAGGGGCTGATGGCGAGGGCGACGGTGCGGTGTGCGTCCACATGGTCGGGTCCGTTCTGCGCGTCGTCTTCCACGACAAAGATCGCGGTCTGCGGCCAAAACTTCGACTTGCTCACGGCCTCGACAAGCATGCCAAGTGCGAGGTCGTTCTCGGCGACACACGCGGTGGGCGTCCACTTGCCAACGGTGGCGCCAGAGGTGTGGTCTTGTGGCAGGCGAATCACTTGCAGACGAGGCATCTCGCCCTCGGCCTCAAAGCGTTTCAGCTCGCTGATGAACCGCTCGGCGCGCTTCACGTCCGGGTAGTCCATGTCGTAACCGTGGTAGAACGGGTCGAAGCGGCCTTGCAGTGACTTGAGCCGCGCGGTGGCGGGATCGCCGGGCTTTTTGGGATTCTGTATGAACTCGCCGTAGCTGCGAAAACTCACTTTTGCCTCGGCCGCCACGTCCCAAAGGTAGCCGCCGGCTGGCGTGGCGATGGGGAAGTTGCCTTCCGCTGGGTAGGTGTACTTCTTAAACTTGTTGTGCCCGTAACTCATCGGCCAAAACTTCTCCACGTAGTCACTCGCGTAAGCTGCCATACTCCACTCGTGGCCATCAGCACTGACTTCGCTCTCGACATAAAAATTGTCGAGCAGGACGAACTCGCGTGCAAGCTGATGGTGGTTTGGTGTGACGCGTTCGGGAAAGAGGCAGAGCTTAGCGTCGCCGTTGCCTTCCTTCATGTCGCCGAAAACCTGATCGTAAGTGCGGTTCTCCTTAATGATGTAAAGGCAATACTTGATCGGGCTGGCCTCGCCAAGTTTGCTGGGAATGGGGCTGTCAGCTGGGCGCGCGAGTGTGGGCGAGTTGTCGCGCTTGAGCGGCGAACAGCGGTACGCTGTGGCTGTGTATTTCTCCAACTGCTTTTCAAAGTCCGCGCGCTTGGGCAGGTCAATGACGCTCAAAGTGCCTTTGAACAAGCCGGCGATGTATTCCGATGTGGTGCCGGGCGCGGCCTTCTTGCCGGGCTGCGGGCCGCTCGGGTTCGCCTTCGAGATGATGCCCTTGCCGTTGGCGACGAGCAGCTTCTTGCCGTCCGGCGTGACGCGCACGGAGGTCGGATACCAGCCGGTCGGGATGAAGCCGAGCGAGCGGCTCTTGCCACGCACGGACACGTCCACAACGGCGAGCGTGTTGATGTTCGCGTTGGCGATGAAGAGGAGTTTCTCGTCTGGCGTGAGCGCAAGGCTGTTGGGTGTGGAGCCGGGCGGCGACTGCGGATACAGCGCGGCCCAAATCGTCTCGGTGGTCTGGCCGCTCTCAGTGTCAATGACCGTGACGGTATTGCGGTTTGCGTTGGCGACGTAGAGCAGCTTGCCGTTTTTGGTCAGCAGCATTTCGTTCGGGTGCTCCTCCGTCGGCCAGCGCGCGATGACTTGATTTGACTTGAGATCAATCACCGCGACCTGCGCTTGCGCCCAGAGACTCACGTAGAGCCGACCTTTCTTTTCATCGAGCCGGCATGCGTAAGGATACGGCGCGGTCGGGTCGGCGGGATCCAGCGCGGCCTCGGCGCGCTTGGTGATGGCGGCTTCGTCTTCAGTCTGCGGCGTTGTCGGCACGGCGATTTTGGACTTTGAACTTTGAACCTTTGACTCTGGCGGTCCGACGATGATGTCGAGCACGTTGGTCTTCGCGTTCAAGTCCACCTTAGCTACGCGCTGCCCGAGGACATTGGCGACGTAGAGGTGCTGGGCGTCGCTGGTGAGCGCAAGGCCGGCGGGAATGCCGCGCTCGGTCACGGCGCGGAGGCGTATCTCCTGCTCCTTGCCGAGCGCGCCGGACTTTGCATCGAAGTCGAAGCCGCGCACGACCTCTGCGCCCGCGCCGCTAGCAAAGACGCGTTTGCCATCGCGCGAAAACTCCACGCCATAAAACGTCTCCTCGATTTTTGTGCGACCGACGACCGTGGCCTTCGCGATGTCCACCACGGCGATCTCATGTGCACTGTAGCCCGCGTGCAACACGGCGGCGAACTTCCCGTCCGGATGCAGCGCGATGTTGACTGGGAAATCCGCGAGGTCCACCTGCGTGCCCGCAGGGTGGAGCGACCACATGTTGGGCAGCAACACGGAACCGTCGGCTTGGCGACCAGGCCAGCCGGGCTTGGCGAGTTGGGCTTGGGGTTTCGGGTTAGGCGCGTCAGCGGCTGGCAGGGGCAGAGCGAGCGCAAGGCCGAGGTAGCCAGCCAGCAGGCGAGGTAAAAATAACATGAAGATGGTTATGCCATGTGGGGGTTGCCAGGTAAATTGGGAATGACGGCTGCACTGGCGCAAAAGCCCAGCACCCTAGCCGCGTTTGGTCGGATGAACAGCTTCGGCCGGGTGCGGCCGCCCTGGGCAAGTTCTTTTGTCGACGTCGTCCACCTCGACTCTCTCAATGATGTCCAACCTAGCTGAGCGCGCTTATTACTGTCTAAGGGAAGTGGAGTGCCGCAGCTTTAACGCGTGCGGGTCATTGGGGACTACTTGTTAGTCGTTAATTCGCGTACGCCGCTCTTGAGGCCGTTCAGCACCTTCACTTCCGCGTCGGTCAGCGCCCGGTTGAATACGGCGAGATCGTCCAACTGGCCAACGTAAGCTGCACCGAGCACGAGTTGCACGGCTTCGGGATTCCATCCGAACGTAAGGTTCCAGTTTTCGATTTTGCCCATGAGCGCGCCGTTGAGGTAGAGCTTGCCGAGGGGCTTCTTTGATGTGTCGTTCACGTTTTCCAGCGTGAAGACCGCGTGCGTCCACGCCTCGCGGGAGAAGGGCGCGCGCTTGAGGTTCACCGCCGGGCGCTGGGCGTCGGTCATCTTCGCCCAGTCGAGGCCGTTAGGGTTCCACAGCTCGATCTTTGGCCGGATGGCGAAGCGGAACTCGCGCGGCGTCTCGTCCTTCGACCATTCCAAGAAGATAAAACCCTTCTTCGTATCGTCGCCGACGATCTGCACCGGGTCGCAATAGCCCGGCTCCAAGTCCTTGTCCGGGTCAAGCCGCAGCCAGACGGAGACGCTGGCGCTCCAGCTCTTGTCGTTGTAGCCGAGCACGCCCGCGCCCTTGAACCGCGGCTGGGTGGAGCCCTTCTTCGTGAAATGCAGCCCGCCGCCGAAGCGCCCATCGGGCACGAGCTTCAGTTCCTCGTTCGCCGCCAGCGGCACGGTGCCTTGCTTGGTGCGGGAAAGCGCGCCCTTCTCCCCACGCGAGAAATCGGCATCGAAGCCTTGGTCGAACGAGGCGTGAAAGGTCAGCGCCTGCTTGAGCGGCGCGGTGTTCTGCGCCGAGGAGAGTGGCGACAGGACGGAAGCAAGGGAGTAGAGGGCGACCACCAGCAATGGATGTTTCATGGGCCAACCTTAGCCCAATCACCGCGCGCTTGGGAAGTGGGCGGTGGAAGGCGCTGCTACTTCGCCCGGTGGGCCGAGATGAATTCCAGCAACGCCGCGCGGCCAGGATCAGAGGCTTCCGCCAGCTTGCTCGCGATGGTGCCGTGGGTGCGGTCGGCAACCATCTTGCCCACCACGCCTTTGTTGCC
>VHDH01000073.1 GCA_016871445.1 Verrucomicrobiota bacterium
GGCGATGGATTTCAGTTTCTCGACTTTCAGGAAGTCTTTCTCCAGCCAGTTCTCCGGCTTCGGCTCGGCGTCGCTGAACTGCTCGCTGGTGACGATGACGGAGTCCTTGCTCGCGGTGTCGCGCACCCAGCGGCCGACGGGGAACTCACCGCCACCAAACGGCCCGCCTTCTGACTTCTTCGTCAGCTTCTTGCCGAGCACGACGGACTTGAGCCCCTTGCCGTCTTTGCCCTTCAGTTCGACGAGCGTGCCCTTGCCTTCGCCGTCACCGGGAGCCTGCAGCTCCAGGCGGGCGTATTGGGATGCGCCGACTTGCTCGGTTTGCACGGCTTTCACATCGGCAAATTTGCGAATGAGATCAGCGATGTTGCCGAAGTTCGCCGCATAGTCACCGCGCTCTTTCACCACCCACGCGTCACCGACCTTGGTGAGGTTCAATTCCCCCGCGCTGGACTTAATGGTAACGGCGTTGACAGCGTTGACATCGAGCTTTTCGGCCAGCTTCTGGCCGCCGCCAGTCGAGGATTGCTGCCAGTCGCCTTGCCGCTGCTGGTTGACAAGTAAGCCCGCGCCGCCAATGACAGCCACGAGTACGAGAAGAGTGAGGAATTGCTTACGGTTCATGGTTTCAAATTAGTTGGGGTGGCGGCGCTTGGCGCGCGCTGGTCGGTTGGGGCGGCGGTATAGGCCGCAGCTATTAGTTTACCGTGCCGCCGTGCGTTTACGTTTCACCACGGCCAGGCCGATGCCACCGATGGTCACAAGGAGCGGCATACCCGCGATGTTCATCCACTTGAGGCGGTTCTCCATGGACTCGATTTCTTGGCGGAGGTCGCGCCGTAGCTTCTTTAGCTCAACCTTTACGTTGGCCTCTTGCTTGCGAAAGTTCTCCAGCTCCTTTTGCTGCTCGGGCGACATGACAAAGCGCTGGCCTTTTTCCTTGTTCCGTTGCAACTCGTTCAACTTGCGTTGCGTGTCTTGTAAGCTGGTCTCAAGGCCTTTGATCTTTTCGCGATAGGCGTCCTCAGCCTTCACCTGCATGTCGCGCACGCGCGTGAACTGCCGTTGCACGATGGCGCGGCTACGGGTGTTCATCAATGCGGTGTCGCCGGCCATCTGCTCCACAAAGTTCTGCGCGAGATTTACGTTGCCGTTGCGGGGAATGACGATGCGTTGCCCGAAGAATTCTTGGATTTGCACGCAGAAGTTGTCGTTCAGCATGTCGGCGTCGGCGACGAGGATGACGTGGTTCGCGTCCTTCGCCTCCTTCAGCGCGTCGGACTTCGGCGCTTCCTTCTTTTCCTCGCCTGGCGCGGCGGGCGCGGCGTCGGGCTTGCCGTTGGGGAAGGCGGTCTTGAACTTGCCGCTCAACTTGATGGCCAACGCGTATTCGGTGCTGCTAGGCTTGAAGTCCTTGAGAATCGCCTCGCCCGACATCTGCGCGAGGAAGCCCTCGACGAGTTGCGACTGTGTGGTGGACTTGATGAGCACTTCCTTCTTCAAGCCATCAACCGGCGAGCCGGTGAAAGCGCCGGTGAAGCCCATCATCAGGCTGTCCACTTGGCTGGTGGCGATGTCGTTGCGGTCAATCGCGTCCGCCGTCAGCGAGAGCACGGCGGGCTGCTGCTCGACGCGCTGGCCGCGGCCCATGCGGGTGACGTATTTCATGTCGGCGACGCACTTGGACTTGTCGAAGCCGATGCCCCAAGAGGAAAGCAGCTTGTCCAGCGAGGAACTCGTCGGCGGGCCGCCGCCCATCATCGGGTTGCCGCCCTGCCGCTGCTGGTCCACGTAGGAAACGGGGTCGAGGTAGGCAATCAGCTTGCCGCCGCGGAGCACGAACTGGTCAATCGCGAACTGCGTCGCGTCCGTGATGTCGCGCGGGTGGATGACGAGCAGCACCTTCACGTCGGCGGGGATTTCCGTGACGTTCATTTCGAGCTGCTTCACGTCGAAGTCGGTTTTCAACTCGCTGATGAGATACCACGCGGGCTGCTGGCCGCCTTGGCCCATCCGCATCATCATCGGGTTCATCGGTGTGCCGAAGACCGGCAACGCGGACATGACGCCGACGACGGGCTTGGTCGGGTTTGCGACGCGCGCGATGGCGCGGGCGAGGTCATACTCGAGCAGTTTCTCGCGCTCGGGCGAGAGGAACGGCAGCGCGACCTTTTGATCTAGGCAGTTGATGGAGACACCGAGGTAAATCTTTTCGCCCGTTTGCGTCGGTTGGCCTTCGACGCCGTCGAGGTTCGCGGAGTCTTCGGCGTCGGAGTCGGGCTGCGGATCGAGCTTCTCGATTTCGATGAACTTGCTCTGCTGCTTCAGTTCGACCAGCAAGTCCTCGACGCGTTGCGCATAGGTCTTGAGAAAAACCGGCATTGCGTTGTCGCGCTGCGAATAATAAAGGCGGATTTTGACCTTGGTATCGAGTTTACCCACAATTTTCTTGGTGCCGTCAGAGAGCGTGTAAAGCTTGTCGGCGGTGAGATCCACGCGCGAACGAAACGTCGCGGCGATGTAGTTCACCGCGACGAGGATGAGAGCCATGGCGGCGATGCCGACGGCGGAGTAAAGCAGTGTTTCGAGTTTCTTTTGTTTCATGGGCGCGGGAGAAGAAAGTTACGACCGCAAGCTGCGCAGCACGACACTCGTGCTAAAAAGCGAGAAGCCAATTACTGACAAGAAGAAGAGCAGGTGCCGCGAATCCACCACGCCCCGCTGGAAGTCCTCAAAGTGCGTCATCACACTGAAAGCCGAGACCAGCTCGACAATCCAGCGATTGTCCGGCAGGGCTTTGGTGAGAATATTTGTCACCGGAGGCCAGCCCGCGAGGATTAGGAAAAGGCAAATGACCACCGAGATGATGAAGGCGACGACCTGATTACGCGTGAGTGCGGAAGTCAGGCAGGTGATAGCCAGATAAGCACCAGCCAGCAACAAGCTGCCAATATAGCTGCCTGCGGCGACGCCGAGGTCGGGGTTGCCGAGGTACTTCACCGTCACGACGACGGGGAAGGTCAGCGCCAAGGCCAGCGCCAGGAATGCCCAGCTGGCCAGGAATTTGCCCATGATAGCTTGCCATGGCGTGATTGGCATGGTCATGAGCAATTCAATTGTGCCCTGCCGCCGCTCCTCGGACCACACGCGCATCCCCACCGCGGGTACGAGGAAGAGATACAGCCAGGGATGCCACAGGAAGAACGCGGTGAGGTTCGCCTCGTTGCGCTCAAAGAAGCCGCCGACCATGAAGGTGAAAAAACCGGTCAGTAGCAAGAAGATGACGATGAAGACGTAGGCTACTGGCGATGCGAAATACGCGCTCAGTTCGCGCTTGGCGATGGTGGTGATGTTGCCCATGGGAATTTTCTAAGTTGAGGTTGAGGTTGGCCCGGATGCGTTACGCCGCCGCAATTACTTCTTTGCCGTGTCTGACGCGGTGATGCTGCGGAAATACTCGTCCAGCTTGCCTTCCTCGATGTGTAGCTCTTCGACCCGCCAACCTTGAGCGGCAGCGCCGACGGCCCTGCTGAACTCGCCATTTGCCGAGGACTTGGGCAGGACGCGCACGGTTACAGTACTGCCCTCTTCCTTCACTAGCTGAACGCGCTCCGCGCCATCTACTGCGCGCAGCTTGCCGGTCACGGCCTCGGCGGCGACGCCAGTAACGCGCAGCAGAATCGCACCGGCATTTGGGGCCTTGCGCTTAAGCTCCTGCGGCGTGCCGTTCGCCACGACCGTACCGCGGTCAATGATGATGGCCCGCGAGCACACGGCCTCGACTTCTTCGAGAATGTGCGTACTAAAGATGATGGCTTTCTTCTCGCCCATGCGCTTGATGAGCTGTCGGATTTCGTGCTTTTGATTCGGGTCCAGGCCGTCAGTCGGCTCGTCCATCACGAGGATTTCGGGATCGTGGATGATGGACTGCGCGAAGCAGGTGCGGTGGCGGTAGCCCTTGGAGAGCGTGTCCACGCTTTGGTGGAGGACGTTTTCGAGGAAGCACATTTCCACCGCGCGCTGGACGGCCGTCTTAATGGCGTCGCCGCGCAGGCCGCGAATCTCGGCGGCAAACGACAGGAAGCCGTGCACCGTCATGTCGCTGTAGCATGGGGCGGACTCAGGCAGGTAGCCGATGAGGCGCTTGGCCGGCACGGGGTCTTCAAGCATGTCGTGCGTGCCAATGGTCACGCGGCCGGCGGTGGGGGGGAGAAAGCCTGTGACCATGCGCATGGTGGTGGACTTGCCCGCGCCGTTCGGCCCGAGGAAGCCCAGCACCTCGCCGCGCTGGACAGTGAAGGAAACATTGTTCACGGCCATCTTGGGCCCGAACGACTTGGTCAGATTTTCGACTTTAATCATGTGGCTGCTCCGGCTGCCCGGTCATATGACGGCGCGTATTGTGCACGCCTTGTCAAGGTTTCGAGCCATTTTGACAAATATCCGGTGGTTCGTTCAAAGAAATTTTTGCGGTGTGAAAAGGCATTATGTAAAAGCCCTGTCTAGGGGGTGCACAGAGTCAACCGCATGATTAAGATGCCAACGATTGCGTCTCCCGAGCGGATCAAAGCAACTCCAGTGCGCGGTTTAACTCTGCGTCCGTGTTATAGAAGTGAGGCGAGAGGCGAATGTATTGCTTCCCTGTGCGGTCGGCCCGTAAGGAGGTGACGACGTCGGCGTCCGCAAGCCGCTGCTGGATGGCGGGCAGGTCGGAGGCTTCGCGCGTGAGACTGATGATGCCAGCGCAGTTCTCGGGCGGCGTTGTGGCGTTGAGGACGGTCCAGCCTCTAGCTTGCAACTCGGGTATGATCCACGCGCGCTTCCGCAGTAGCTCGCTGGCGATGTTCTCCACTCCGACCTCGGCGAGCATGTCCATGGAGGCCTTCAGCCCGACAAGGCCGACGCAGTTATGCGTGCCCGCCTCGAAGCGGCGTGCGCCGGGTTGAAAGGCGAGTTCGTCTTGCGCAGTGTAGTTGGGGCAGCGGACGTTGTTCCAGCCAAGGGCGATGGGGCGGAGTTTGTCCTGTAATTCCTTGCGCACGTAGAAAATGCCTTGGCCACATGGGGAGAGCAGCCACTTGTGCCCGTCGGCGGCAAGGAAGTCCACGTTCGCCACCGAGATGGGAAACGCGCCAAGAGTCTGCATGGCATCCACGCAAAATAGAATCCCGCGTTGGCGGAGGGCCTTGCCGATGGCGTCCAGGTCAATGCGCCAGCCAGAGATGAAATGCGCCGCGCCGAGCGCGACCAGCCGCGTGCTTTCGTCCACTTGTCCAAGCACGTCTACGGGGCGGATACGGCCTAGCTCGCGGGTGTTGAGGTAGCGAACCTTCACGCCTTGGGCAGCAAGGGCCATCCACGGGTAAACGTTGGAGGGAAAGTCGTCGTGGTAGATGACGATGTTGTCGGTACGGCGGAAAGTGAGGCCCCCGGCGACCATGCTAAGAGCCAGCGACGTGGGACCGATGAAGGCTATTTCATCCGGCTGTGCGCCGACGAGGAGCTTCGTCGCGGACTCCCGCGCGGCGCGGTGCAGCTTCGGCAGCCAAGTCTCCTGATCGTCCTGCGCGGCCATGAAGGCGTAGTGGCCAATGGCATCGGCGGCGCAGCGGGCGAGCGGCGCGACGCCTGCGTGGGCGAGATACACCTTGCGGCGGCAGACGGGGAATTCGTCCTGGCGAAGGCGCTCGTCTGAGAGAATTTCGGCGACGGTCATGAGAGGATCGTGCGCGAAAGCGGACGGGAAGGGAAGGAGCAGGCTTGCGATCAGGATCAAGACCAAAGCAAGGCGGGAGCTTTCTACTATTCCATGCCTCAACAATCACTCCGAAAGCATGTTTCCGATGTTGTTGAAGTAGCCGACCCAGAACAGGACGATCTGCACGCCGATGGCGACCATAATCGTGACAATAACGCCGATGGTCAGGCCGCGTGTGAACATCTGCATTTGTCGGTGGCCCTCGACGCGGCTGTACTCGTGCAGGCGCTTGAGCGTGTCGTCGAGTTGGCCGCTGATCTCCCCGGTGCGGTAAAGGCTCGTGAACATGGCCGGAAAAGCGCTTGCATCGGCAAGCAGCTCTCCGGGTGTTTTCTGCTCCCTCTCGATCTTGGGTCGCCACTTCGCTACTTCGCGGGCCAATGCGGGTGAACCGCTGGCACGCGCGGCCAGTTCCCATGAGTCCACGATGCCGACGCCGGCGGAGAAAAGCGCTTCCAATGCGGCGCTTAGGCGGGCCAATGCGAGGTTTTGGCGAGCCCGGCCCAGCACGGGAATCAGCCCGAGAAGCATCTCCAAAGTTGCGCGCCACCACGGTGCACGCGACCCGCTTGTGGCGACAACCAGTGCCACGCCGCCCCCGTAGAGCAGGCCGTAACCGAGCACCTTGCTCGCGATGAACGCGCCCCACGCGCCATCCCAGAACGCCGCCTTCAGCAGGGACGGCGGAAAGACGAGAATCGCCAAATGCAGGATGATGACGGGATATAGCATCTGGCCCATGATCTCTCGCGCAAGCTTGGCGCGCTCCTCGTAATAGTTTGCCAGCAGGCGGAAACATTCGTCGAGGCGGCCGGATTTTTCGCCGGCTTCGAGCAGTGCCTTGTCAAAAACCGGGAGCCAGTCGCCGATGGTGGCGAGTGCGCCGGTGAAAGTGTTGCGGTTATGCAGTTCGGCGAGCATCCGCTCGATGGGCCGGCGGTAACCGGCGGCGGGCGGGCTTTTGGCAAGGGTTTGGAGCGCGCCGATGAGCGGCAGACCCGCACGGATCATCGCGGAGAGCTGGTAATAAAACTCGCCGCGTAGGGCAAGCGCACGGGGGGTTAAGAGGAGGGCCATGTCACCTCCTCAGGCGCTCAGGCGGCGAGCTGATCAAACTGCGCTTTCAAGTCTTTCTTCGAGCGCACGCCAACGACTTGGCCGACGGGTTGGCCGCCCTTGAAAAAGATGAGTGCCGGAATGCCATGGATGCCGTATTGGCCAGCGAGCATGCCGTTTTGGTCCACGTTGACCTTCGCGATTTTCACCTTGCCGGCGTATTCGGTAGAGAGCTCGTTGAGGACGGGCATGAGCATCTTGCACGGGCCGCACCACTCGGCCCAAAAGTCCACCACCACGGGCGTGGTAGACTTGAGCACTTCAGTTTCAAAGCTAGCTTCCGATACGTTGATGATGTTGCCTTCAGCCATGATGTGAGACAGATGGAACGGTTATGCGAACCTAAGGTCTAGTCGCCTATAATCATTATAAGCCGGCCTACGGCGGCAAGGCTAGTGAGCAGCGCAAGAATCGAGAGCAGGTAATCTGGCCAGCCGGCCTTTTGGACTACCACACCGCTGGGGGTGACGGTCACCGTCCCAACATCGGGCTGAGGTTGCGGTATAGGCCGAGGCTTGCCGGAGGGTGCCTTTATGGCGGTCACAGTGTCTACGGAATCCGGCTGCGAGGAGCCAGCGGTAGGGGACATTGGCCTGCTACCGGGCGGCCCTCCCTTCAACCCGGCGGTCGGTGGCGCTGGAGATGCCACCAATGTAGGCATAACTTCGGAGGCATCAGGAATTTCCGCGCTGACGGCCGTCTCGTTTACTTGAGGGACAACTAGCTTGATTTGACTGCCACCACCGGATTTGGGTGCGCCCGGGACGCCACTCGCGGCGGGCTTAGGGGGAAGTGCAAGCCGTACTGTTTCCTTAGCGGCGGAAGGTCTAGCTGGCAGCGAAAGGCGGACAGTCTGTTTGGCCACGATGGGGGGAGCACCGGCTGGTGCGGCGGGCGCTGGCGGTTTCGGGGCCGCGGGTACGGTTGGAGCGGCCGGCTTTGGGGCCGGAGGCGCACCAGCGGTCGACGCGCGGGGAAGTTCCAGCCGGACCGTGTCCTTCGCCGCCGGTTTTGGGGGGAGGCTAATGCGGACGGTCTCTTTTTTCGGCTGAACTTTTGGTGCGGGGGGAGGGGGTATTGCCCCTGCGGGCGGTTTCAAATTGTCGGCCATATCACGTTTCGAGAAATCACGTTATGAATGGGCCCGATGGCTGTCAAACCCATAAACGGCTTCACTCTTCGTCCACGCAGAAGCTCGTGTGATGGCAAATCTCGGCAGGCCCTCATCCAACCAGTACCGCATATAGCCAAAAACTCCAGCGGAAGCGGGGTAGCAATTTTGGCGGTGGTTTTGAAACTAACGGGTGGTGGACGCTGCAGGTTTCGAACCTGCGACCCCTACCGTGTGAAGGTAATGCTCTACCACTGAGCTAAGCGTCCGACCAATGACAAAGACTGTATCCGAGCGTAGTTACGCATCGAGCGAAGGCAAGCAGGTTTTCCCTGCAACAGGCCTTCGGGCCAACTCGACGCTTTCAACTTGTTCGACTCTGTAAAGCCTCTTCTCCGTCACTAGTGATTGTAAGGGCGGACTTTTTTGCTACATCAAAAGCAATTCCTGACTCGACCAGCAGGCCGACCGCGCGCAATATTGCCTCTGAAACTAAGACTTTGACTGAGCGACTGCGTGAGAACGTCCAACGCCGTAGCTTTTTTATGACCGAGACCATCGCCTTCAAGCCGCCTGGCAGCTACTCTTCTGCCGCTGTCCCCAAGCACGTCGTCCAGCAACGCTTTCGCACGCCGAAGAAGAATATCCCGCAGACGCCTATCGAGCGAAACCATTTCCTCCAAGTAATTCGCAATTACGTCGCCGAGTTCAATCCCGTGCCGCCCATGCCGGTGGACGAACTGAAGGTGCACGCCGACCGCGTCATTGGGATGCTCAAGTGCGACTCTATTTACCGCGATTACATTGGCGTACTCATCAACAACGAGATGTGGCGCGAGCAAATCGCTGCCGTGCCGTTTGAGCGTCGGTTATTGCTGTTACCCAAGTGCCTGCGCGTCGAGAGTAAGTGCCCCGCTCCCTTCGATGAATTTGGTCTGCTTTGCAAGCAGTGTGGCCTGTGCACAATTCAGGATTTGCAGGCGGAGGCGGAGAAACTCGGCTATGCCACGCTCGTCGCCGAAGGCTCGGCCATCGTCATGTCGCTCATTCAGACTGGGAAGATCGAGGCCATCGTTGGCGTATCGTGCCTCAGTGTGTTGGAACGCGCATTTCCCTACATGGAAGCGGCAGCCATTCCCGGCGTCGCCATCCCGCTGCTGCAGGACGACTGCATTGACACCACCGTGGACCTCGACTGGGTGTGGGATTACATCCATCTCACCAGCGACGACCAGACGCGGCGGCTCGACCTTGGCGCGCTGCGTGACGAAGTGGACTTCTGGTTCAGCCCCGTTGCCCTCGACACCATCATGGGCAACGCCGAGGGCGAAACCGAGCGCATTGCGCGCGACTGGCTCATGCGCGCCGGCAAACGCTGGCGGCCTTTCCTCGTCGTGTCCGCGTTCCAGGCATTGCGCCGCGACCTCGGCAAGCCGCTCCCCGAGGACATCAAGAAAGTCGCCGTCGCCGTCGAGTGCTTCCACAAAGCCTCGCTCATTCACGACGACATCGAGGACAACGACGCGCTGCGTTACGGCGAGAAAACTCTGCACGAAGAATACGGCGCCGCCGTCGCGCTCAACGTCGGCGATCTGCTCATCGGCGAAGGTTACCGTTTGCTCGCCGCGTGCAAGGCCAGCCCCGCTGCGAAAGCTGAGATGATCCGCGTGGCTAGTGAAGGCCAGCGTGAACTTTGCCGGGGTCAAGGCGCGGAACTTTGCTGGGCGCGCAGTCCCCAGTCACTCACGCAGCATCAGGTGCTCGACATCTTCCGCAAGAAGACCGCACCGGCCTTCGAGGTTGCGTTGCGGGTCGGGGCACTTTACGCGGGTGTCGAGCAGCACGAGGAAGTCGAGGATGTGCTGCACGTTTATAGCGAGGCGCTCGGCATTGCGTATCAGATTCGGGACGATCTCAGCGACCTCGGCGACACCGGTGAGACCAACGACATCGCCGGCCTGCGCCCGAGCCTGCTGCTCGCCGTCGCGCACGAAAAAGCGAAGGACGCGCAGAAGGAATTGCTCGCGAGCGTCTGGCGTCGCCACTTGCCGGCAGGCACGAGCGTGAAAGACATCGAAGCGCTCTACACCGAACTCGGTGCCGACCTCCGCGCCAAGACCCTGCTTGAAACCTACAAGGAAGAAGCCATCCGCTGCCTGCGCGATTTGGAGAATCCAAACCTGAAAGGCCTCCTCCGTCGCGTGCTCGGCAAGATCTTCAATGACGTGGAAATCAAAGGCTGGTGCAAGGAGCAGGAACAACTCAATGGCATCCGCGACGGCGTTCGCCTCGAAACCAGCACCTCTGCCCCCGAAGCCGCCCCACGCGAGTTGGACGTGGTGTTGGCGAAGTAACCCGTGGCGGCGGCTTCCAGCCGCCGTCCGTGGACAGCAGCAGTTCGAGCCCGCTCGTCGAATCAATCCGCAACACGGCGACCGCAAGTCGCCGGCACGGGTTACTGCGGCACGACCTTAACCGCCTTGGCCTTCGCATCAATTACCAGTTTCGTGCCCGCCGGCGCTTGAGGTATGGGCATGCCGCTGTCGCGCGCCAACTCATTCAAGTCGGCAGGCAGGCGCTGCTTCTGCGTAAGAAAGATTTGGAGGTTTTTGTTCAGGTCCGCGAGTACCACGCTGGACTCGAACTCCTTGACCGTGGCGGGCACGACATGACCGGTCGCCAGCTTTTGGGTCGGTGTCGCCGGATTAGCGGCTTCCGGCGCAGGTGGCGTTGTGGCGGGTTGGCGTTTGCGGCAGGCAACCGGTGCGGTCATCAGCACAACCGCGAGCAGGCAGGGTAAGTTCATGGATTTCATTTTGGCGCGGAGGCATGGTCGGAGAGCCACTGGGCATCCACAATGGATTGGTTGCCGGGCGGTCCGGCGGGATAGCGAATTACCGCTGTTAGGACAGGCTCGGTCCACTTGTGAAGCTCGGTGTGGCCGTCAATGAAGGAAAAGGCGCTGGCGAGGTTGTGGTAGTTGGCAGGAAAATCCACGATTAAACCGGACGCCGTCGCGTTCGTCTTGATGGCGACGCCAAACGCGTCGTCGTTGATAATTGATGGGTGCTCATCAGTCATCACGAACAGGTCGGACGGGCTGGGGCGAACCACGTCGGATTCGCGCTGGTGGATCCGGAAAAGCTGCGAGGGGCCGAACGCGCCGTAGTTGCGATCTTGCCACGAGGCGGTGGCACCCCAGCCGACGCCTTGGTTCATCGCGACGCTGCGGACACGAGGCTGGCCGTTGCCCACATCCATGCTCTTGTCGGCAGGGCACTTGTAGATTGCGAAGTTGCGGGCGACGTAAGGCGAGAGGTAGGAATTGTTCTGAATCGCTAACCAGTTGGTGTTGCCCGGGGTGTTCGGTGCCGTGCTCATGCCGTTGGGACACCAACTGCTCGGCCAGTTGGGGATGAACTTTCCGTCGTAGTCAGGCGAGTAGAGGTTGAAGCCGAGCTGGAGTTGCTTGAGGTTGTTCGCACACAGTGTACCCTGGGCCTTCTGCTTGGCCTTGGTCAGGGCGGGTAAAAGCATCCCCGCCAGGATTGCGATGATCGCGATGACGACCAGCAATTCAATGAGCGTGAAGCCTTGAGAACGCGGGCTGAAATAGGAGGGTCTTTTCAAGGCAAAAAGCAGATACCGAAAATTACGCTACCTTGATTCCAGCTGTCCATGTTGATTTCGCAACTACCTTAATTCTGCGTTGTCAATCAGCCGCGTCTTTCCCACGAACACCGCCAGCGCCATGTGCGTGCCACGTGTGACTGCCTCGGCCGACTGCAAGGTCTGGCCATCGAAGAACTCCACGTAATCCAAACGTGCCGCTGGCTGCGTCGCGACGAGCGCAGTCAACCTCTTTTTGAGTAAGTCGGCGTTAATTGGCTTGCGAGTCGCGGTCACAACTTCTTTCGCCAGCTTCAGCGCGCGGGAGAGAATCGTCGCCTGCTTGCGCTCGTTGGGGTTGAGATATTTGTTCCGCGAACTCATCGCGAGTCCATCGCTCTCGCGGCGCGTTGGGGCCACGACGACTTTCAGTGGGAAGTTCAGGTCACGCGTCATGCGGCGGATGACGGCGGCCTGTTGCCAGTCCTTCGCACCAAATATGGCCACGTCCGGCAGCACCAGATTAAATAGCTTAGCCACGACCGTCGTGACGCCGCCGAAATGCGTCGGGCGTGAATTTCCTTCCATGCCCAGCGCCAGCCGTTTCTCCACGACGTAGGTGCTGTAGCCACCACTGTTGCGGCCGGGATACATCTCAGCATCGGAAGGAAAGAAGAGCACGTCCACGCCGGCGTCGCGGCAGAGCGATTTGTCCCGCGCCAAGTCGCGTGGGTAGGCGGACAGATCCTCCGTGGGCGCGAACTGGGTCGGGTTCACGTAAATGCTCGCGACGACAATGCCCTGCTTCCCCGCGAGCTGTCGCGCGCGCCGCACGAGGCTCATGTGCCCATCGTGCAAGTAGCCCATCGTGGGTACAAACCCGACGCGCTTTCCCTCGCGTCGCCAGCGGAGGGCGAGACGTTGCATAGCAGCGGCGGAAGTAACGACGCGCATGAGTGGAGTGTGAAGAATGCTTCGTCCGGTGTCCAACCTGGTCACGACTCGTGCCTCGGGGTTTCTTGATCCACGTCGAACGGATCCCTCTTGCTCATACTTTACGCCCCGCTTCACGCGCCCCGACGCAAATAGCCATTTTGCTGGAACCACTCTGCCGCGTCGGCCAGTGCCTGCCGTGGTGGTGTCTGCGGGAGCCCGAGTTCGCGGACGGCTTTGGCCGGGTTGAAGAACATCTTATATTTCGCCATGCGGACGCCGGCCAGCGGCGCCTTGGGCGGCTTGCCCGTCAGCTTAGAAATGCTCTCATCCACATACGCCGCCAGCAGTGGAATCAAGTAGGGCAAGCGCACTTGCGGCGCGGACACGCCAGTGATGTCCTGCAATACGGCGAAGGCCTTGCGCATGGTCCAGTTGCCCTCGGCGTTGCCCAAAATGTAGCGTTCACCGACGCGGCCTTTTTCGGCCGCGAGGATATGGCCGACGGCCACATCGCGGACATGAACCCAGTTCAGCCCCGTGTCGAGGTAAGCGGGCATCGCGCGGTTGAGGAAGTCCACGATCACCTTGCCAGTGGGTGTGGGCTTTACGTCGCGGGGGCCGACGGGCGCGCTAGGATTGACGATCACGACGGGTAGGCCCTTTTTTGCCAACTCGCGGGCCACGACTTCGGCTTGCCACTTGGATCGCTTGTAATCGTTGCTCATCTGAGCTTCGGTGACGGGCGTGTCTTCGTCCGTGGGCGTTAGGTGACCGTTTACTTCTTGCGGCAGGCCGATGCAGCCGACCGTGCTCGTATAAACGATCCGCGAGCAGTCCGCGAGAGAGGCACTCTCCAGCACGTGCCGCGTGCCCTCGACGTTGGTGGCATACATCACGCGGTAGTCCGGCAGCCAGAGGTGGTAGCTCGCAGCCACGTGAAAGCACCAGTCAAAGCCCCGCATCCCCGTGCGGAGGGTGTTGCGATCGTTTACGTCACCCGTATGCAGTTCATAATCTGCGCCCTTCAGCCCACGGACGTCCGCGCCGGGCCGGGCCAGCACGCGGACCGTATGGCCGCGGCGGACCAGTTCATGAACAAGGTTCGCTCCGATGAAGCCGGAGCCGCCGGTGACAAAACACTTCATGGCTGCTTACGCTTAAGCGCAAACAGCGTGCAGTTTGGCCTTCCGCCGCCAGTCGTGCAAGCCAGACGCTCGACTAATCTTAGACGCTGCCGGACTTCCTTCTCCCGCGCCCGAACGACTAGTTACCGCCACCAGCCAGCACTACCTCTTGGTTTAATGTTACCGGGGTCTTTTTGCTTACAGTCGGTAAGCTGACGACGTTGGGCTTGCGCCGCTTGCATTGGGAAGTCTTGAATCGGACACCGACATGAAACTCCCCGCCCCTTCTCGCCCTAAAAAAACAACCCAATCCGGCTCCGTCGCGCAGACCATTACGCCTCAGCCGAAGCTCGTGCCCACCAGCTCGGGTATCAAGATCACCGCCATCGAGACGGTCATTCCCGACGACATCATGCCCGGCCTGCTGCTCGTGCGCGTGCACACGGACGCCGGGTTCATCGGCCACGGTGAGACTTACTACGCGCCGCACGCAGTGGCCGCGATGATTCACGATTGGATGGGCCGCCGGCTTCTCGGCGCAGACCCGCTGTCCATCGAGAATCACTGGCGCTTCCTCTACGAGCGCGCGAGCGCGTTTGGGTCTCGCGGGACGGAACTGCGGGCCATCAGCGCCATTGACCTCGCGCTGTGGGACATTCTTGGGCAGGTCTGCGGCAAGCCCGTTTGGCAGCTCCTCGGTGGCAAAGCGCGGGATAAAGTCCGCGTCTATAACAGCTCCGGCGGCCCCACCTACGGACGCCGCATCGGCGCGGGTCGCGACCAGGGCTGGCCTGGCCACGGCGACATCGGCAAACCCGGCCCGCTCGAAGACAACTGGGCTTCCAACCACGCCGCCGGCGACCTCGCCGAGGAACTCGTAGCTGAAGGCTATTGCGCGATGAAGTTCTGGACCTTCGACCGCGCCTTTCACGAGCACGGTGGGAACTTCCTCCCGTGGTCCGCCGTAAAAGCCTGCGTGAAACCGATGGAGGAAGTGCGCGCTCGCGTCGGCGACAAAATCGAAATCCTCCTCGACGGCCACGGCTTCTTCCAACTCCCCGCCGCGCTCCGCATCGCCGAGGCCATGCGCGACCTGCGCCCGTTGTGGCTCGAGGACGTGATGCGCGTGGACAACGTCGACACGCTCGCCGACTTCCGCGACAAGGCGCGGCTGCCCATCGCCGTGAGCGAGATGCTCACGAGCCGCGAAGATTACCGCCTCGTGCTGGAGCGGCGCGCGGCGGACTACGTGATGATCGACCCCACGTGGGTCGGCGGCATCAGCGAGACGCGGCGGTTGGCGGAGTTCGCGCAGGCCTACAACGTGCCCGCCACGATGCACGACTGCACCGGCCCGCTCACGCTCTTCGCGGGACTGCATGTGGCGACGGCGGTGCCGAACGTGACCTTCCAGGAAACGGTCCGCGCCCACATCCGGACGTTCTACAGCTCGCTGATCGAGACGAACGTGGTCATCGAGCAAGGCTTCGCGCTGCCACCGGAAGCGCCGGGCTTGGGGACGAGGCTCAAGGCGTCGCTGTTCGCCGAAAGCCAACCGGGCTACCGCATCACGCGATAGCCCGATCAAACTAGCAGTTACTTCGCCGGCTTAGATAAACTCGTTGATTAAGTTCTCGAGAAACTCCTGCCGGCCGCTTTCCAGCTTCGGTTCGCCGTGCTTGAGCGCGTGGGCTTCGAGTTGCTTGAAGCTGGCCTTGCCCTTTTCGATCTCGCGGCCGATGCCGCTATCCCAAGTGCGGTAGCGGT
>VHDH01000074.1 GCA_016871445.1 Verrucomicrobiota bacterium
CGGTGAGCAAAACCATCGAGCCGGATTTTAGCGGCTACAGCGACTTAGCTGTGGCCAGCGACGGAACGATTCTCCTCTTCTACGAACGCGGCAGCACGGACGGGAAGGATATCTACCGCACCGGCTTGTTGACTGTTGCGCGCTTCAACCTGGAATGGCTCACCGATGGAAAGGATGCATTGAAATGAAAGCTGCTCGCCTAACCCGAGCGGTTTGTGGAATGGCTGGACGTACGGGAACGCTCGCCACGAAACAAAAACGGCTAACGGATTTGCCGAGTAGTGTCGTAAGGAATCCGAGCGAGCGCGAAACGGGGTTGGCTCCAGCCTACTGGGCGACCACGTTTGCTTTTTTAGGAAAATCGGGATTCGGCTTCAACCGAGGTAGCCGCGCAGCGGCAGAAACCCATGCCGCTCCAGTGTCGCGCCGGTCTGGCGGATCACTTCGACGGGCAACCGGCTTCCCGCGTGAAGCCGCGGCGGGGTCACGTCGGCTGCGCCCGGCCCGTGCGCGAAGAGGTGGTCCATCGCCTTGTTAGCGTTGGCGAACGCGTTGCCATCGGACAGGCCTGCGACCAGGGCAAAGACTTCCTTCACTACCATGGACAGCCGGTTGGAGAGGCGCTGGGCCTCATCACGACGACCGGACTTGAGCAACTCGATGACCTGATGCAGTTCGCGTCCGAAACAGTTCGCCGTGCTAAGGAGAAAGCCATCGTAAGGTCCGCCGCCGGACTTGAGCCAATTCGCATAGCTACCCTCCGCGCCGCGCACGAGAAAGACGCCGCCCAGGTTCTGTCCTGAATTTGCCACCCGGTCCACGCCACTGGTGTCTTTGAAAAGGATGAAGTTCGGAAATTGAGCGGCAAGGTCGGCCAGCGTCTCCGGCAAAATCTCGTTCTGCGTGACCTGCGGGAGTTGATAGAGCGCGGTGGGCAATCCAAGGGAGAGGATGTCGGCCAAGGCCGTGCGGATGGTTGCCTGCGGCACGTCCGCGCCCTTGGGTGGGCAGAGGGTGAAGGCAGATTGCCCGAAGCGGGCGGCGGTTTCTTGGACGACGCGCTTTGCGGTGCTGGCGTCGGTCTTAAGCACACCGATGAGCAAGTGCACTCCAAGCCGCTTCATCTCCGGTGCGATGAAGTCCAGCAGTTCGCGGATTTCCTCGTCCGCCATTTCCCAGCCGTCGCCGGTCGAGCCGGGGATGAGGAAACCCTTCACGTGCGGCGCGAGGTGGCGCAAGTGCGCGGTGATGCGATCGCGGTCAAGCGAACCATCATCGCGGTAATGCGTGAGCAGCGGGCACCAAAGCGGCGGGATGCCGTGTGGGAAAAGGCGCGCGTGCCATTCAGCGCGGGTGGAAGACGAGGGTGCGCTCATGCAGCGTCCGCCGCCTTACATATCGGCGGCTACGAGGTCAGTGCTTCTCTTCCGCCGGCGGCTCGGGTAGCAGGAAGCCAATGGCGAAGCTCACGACAGCGATGGTCGTGGCCACGATGCCAGCGGCTTTAGCCACGTGCACGGGCGTCAGCGGGCCGGTGCCGGCCAGCCACGGTGCGACCAGGCTGGTGGTCACAAACGCCATGCTGGTGCCGACCATGCGGCCGCCGACGTTGGTGGCGAAGCTGCCGCCCGTGCCGCGCAAATGCAGCGGAAAGACCTTGGGCAGGTATTCGCCGAAGTAGCTGAACTGCGCCACCGTCAGCAGGCCGCAAATGGTGTAAGCCCAGAGGAAGGTTTCGCCGCCCTGCGCGAACAGGCTGAAGTAGGTCAGGGGCAGGATGACGAGCGCGGGCACCTGGAACACCTTCAGCAGCGCCACGCGGCTCAGGCCCACGATGAGCAGCACGGCTAGCAAAATGCGACCCGCGAGTCCGCCCATTTCCTGCCGGAACTGCACCTTGTCGGCCATCTTCTTGACCTCATCGTTGATGGGCTTCTGTTTGCCAAAGTTCGCCTTGATCTGGCCGAGCACTGCTTTGCGGGCGGGATCCTCGGCGGCCAGCGCGTTCAACTGCTGGTTCAACTCCTCGGCTTCCTTGCGCAGCGGGGCGAGAGCCTTGGCTTGGTCTTTCAGCTCCGGCAAGCCCGGCGTCACGCGCGCGACCGTCACCTGCAGCGCGCCAAACGCGATGCCGTAGGCGCACGCGGACAGCGCGGCTGTGACCAGCGTCACGCGCCGCAACTCAGGCGCGAACAACGCGCCGAAGCTGGGGCGCTTGAGCGTGCCGGCAGCGCGGCGGTCCCGCCACACCTTCGACTCCGGCACGAACGGCAACAGCAGCGCGATGGGGATGGCCGGGAGTAGGCCGGTCATCAGCAAGTAGCGCCAGGAACCGGGCGCGTCGGAGCCAAGCCCGAGCGGCAGGCCTGCGTGCGGCAGGTCGGCCATGTGCTGGCTGATCCAAATACTCACGACTGTGACCAGCACGCCGCCGAGCGAGGCGAAGGCCTGCGTGATGCCCAGCCATTTCTCGCGCTGTTTCTTGTCCTCGAAGACCTCCGCCAGCCACGTGATGGCCGCGACGAACTCGACGCAGACGCCGATGAAGGTCAGGCTGCGGAACACCACGAACATGGGCAGCGTCGTGGAATACGCCGCGCAGAACGGCGCGGCTGAGTAGAGGAAGATGCTCGCCGCCATGATGGTCTTGCGGCCGAACTTGTCCACCAGCCAGCCGCCCAGCAGGCCGAACACGCCGCCGCACAACGCGGCAATCCACAGGAGCCGGCCCACCCAGTCCGTCACCAGCGGGTTGTTCATCGGCACTTTGAGCAGCTCCGCGATGGCGGGTGCGGCGACCAGCGGGGTCATCAGCAGCTCGTAGGTGTCAAAGAGGAAGCCGATGCTGGCAATGGTGATAATCAGCCACTCGGTGAGGCTGAGTTGTGGGGCAGCGGCGGGCGCAGACGCTTGCGGAGAACTCATGGCTTAGGATTGGACACGAGGCAGAGAGGTCGGACAAGGGTTTTGTTACGCACCCGTATTATCGTGCTTGGCGTAGGATCTACTCCGCAGGAGCGGCGTCGGCCAAAGTCGGCTTTTTGTGGCTGCGGGCGCTGTCGAAACTTTTGTGGGCGGCTGGACTACGGCTCCGGAAGCATCGTGGTGAGCGCGACGTTCACGATGATCGACAGGCGGGAGATTACTTTGGTTTATTGCTTGTCCGCGGGTTTGGCATCAGCCGGCGCGGGCGCAACGGCGGACACGGCTGCGCCGCCGGCATCGGTGAGCTTGCTGGTGACTCGGGTCCTCAGTTTGGAACTGGTAGCCTGGCCGCTAGCCTGCGGGACGCTGACGGTGAACTGAGCGGTTGCATCACTCTCGATGACGACGCCGAGGGTGGGATCATATCGGGAATCGCCGGCTACGGTCGAGCCCTCACCTAACGTGATGGCGGACTGTACCCCTTCTTTGGGCGCAATTACGCCGGCGGTCTCGATCTTGGCAAGTTTACGGTCGTTGCGTTGTTCCCAACCTTTGAAGGTGTTGGTGGAGATCATCACGAAGCGGGCCACGCCAAAGGGAATGTCGCGGGTGGACTCCCATGTATCCCCGACTTTAACGGCGTTGGTGGGTAGGTTTTGATGTAGCGCATTCCAGCCGCGGATGGAGTCCTCGCTGACGAGCGTCCGAATCATGAACTGCGCTTGGAAGGACAGGCCGGTGTTGAGCTTATTCATTAACTGCGGCACTCCGTCTACCCTCGTCACCGCATTGTCAGGGCCGGTTTGATACTTGACCTTGGAGCCAATGAGCTTGCGAAATGCCGGACCGGCTTGATTGAGCTTGGCGTCCTGCTTAGGGTCACCCTTGGGATCGAATACGGGTGTAACCTTGCCCGCCGCCTTGCTCTCGGAGCGGACAGATACGACCTCGACCTCCACTTCACAACCGCCGGTGGGGCGCTCGGGGCTGGCGGTGAAAGCGATTTCCTGCGTGAGGAAATTCTCTGTCTTCACCGGCTGCGGCAGCGCGGGGTTGCTGATCTCGGTGTCGGTGTGGGTGGTGAGTTGCACGAGCATCCGCTGGCCAGTGGGCCACTTGGGCTTCAACTCGAAGGCTTGCTCTTCCTTGGGTTTTTCCTCCTTAGGCTGTTCAGCGGGTTGTTCAGCGGGCTGGTCGCCGGTGGGCGCGGCGGCCGAGGCTTCTTCCTTTTTCTTGCAGGCGGATAGCGATGCGAGCGATGCACACAGGGCCAGCAAGAGCAAGGTGCGGAGCGAGTTGGTGAGGGAGCGAATAGAGTCGGAGATCATTGGTGGTAAAATGGGACTGGGTTTGCAGGTAAGCGGATTCGTTACCGCGCAGCCTATCATCAAACCAGGCTTTGCAAACAGCAAAGCAGCCTGCCGCGCAACCGGCGGCGGACGCCACGAGAGAGCCCTGTGGGTTTCACCTCGGTCCGTTTTTCTACTTTAACATCGGCTTACTAGAGCGCTTACCCACCGACTCATTCTGGCAGTTCTTCATTTTTGGTCTCTGGCCCGAGCCAGATAACGAAGACGCCGATGAGATAGATCGCGGCCATGACTGAGCCAGCCTTGGGAAAGCTGCCCTCGAAGGCCTTCATCAGCGTGGCAGTTTGCAGACCGCCGATGGCCGCCACGATCCGTCCGAAGTTGAACGAGAAACCCTGTCCAGTGGCCCGCACCGCTGTGGGGAACAGCTCTGGGAAATAGAGCGGGAAGAAGCCGTAGAAGGACGCGGTGACACCTCCGGCCAGAAATGCCGCGACGAGGAAGCCCGTGCCAAAGGTCGAATTGCCTTGGTAAAAATACAGTGCCGACGCAATCGAGCCGACGCACATGACCGTGTAGGTGATACGGCGGCCAAACTTTCCCGCTGCGACTGCCGCCACGATGGTCCCCATGATGGCCCCAACAGCGGTGGCAATCTGCGTCTTCTCTTTTGCAAAGTATTTTACTTCCTTTGTGTCCGGTTGGAGTTGGCCGGCCCAGCGCGGTGCCCACTGGATGGAACCCCACGTGCCCAGCAACGCTACGCCCGCCAGGCCCGCGCCCAGCAGCATGCTCTTCACCACGGCCCGCTGCGACTCTGGCTTGAGGGAGCCGGCGGCCACTGCGCGGGCGAGGTATTGACGGACGGGATACAGGTAGCCGACCAAGGCCACCGCCAGCCCGATAATGGTGACGAGTGTCACTACTGCGCCGCTGATGTTCGCCGCTGCCGGCGACCAAACGTATATTATTCCCAACGCCGCCGCGCAGCCGATGAGCACGCCGATCAAGTCCGCGTTGCTCCAATGCGAGGTCGCGCCCTTGGCCTTCTCTTCCTCCCACTTCTCCGATTCCGGCACGAACAGCCGGATGAAAAAGATCAGCAGCGCCGGAAACGCGCCCGAGATCATCAGAAAGCGCCACGCGGAATTGGCCAACAGCTTCGCCGTCGTCGCGTCCGAGAGGCCGATGGCCTTAAGCAGCCCCTCGACGCCGCCAATGAAGCCCGTAAGCCCGATGCTAAGCAGCGCGACCATCAGGAAGCCCACGTTTGCCGCCGCGCCGATCAAGCCCGCGATGAAAGCGCGCGACTTACCCGGCCAAATCTCGTTCACCAGTGCGACGCCCAGCGACCACTCGCCGCCCATGCCCAGCGACGCGATGAACCGCAGCGCCGCGATGTGCCACGCCTCTGTCGCGAACCCGCACAGCCCGGTGAAGATCGCGTAGGTGAAGATGCTCAACGACATCGCGCGCACGCGGCCGATCTTGTCGCCCAGCCAGCCAAAGAGGACGCCGCCGCTGGCCGCGCCGACGAGGAACACCGCGATGATTGCGCCGAACCACATCCCCGCGTCCTTTGCGCCGGCCGCGCCGAGCAGATCCACCAGAGCCGGCTGGCCGATGAGCGGGAACAGGCCCATCTCGAAACCGTCGAACATCCACCCCAGCAGGGCGGCGAGCAGGGTCATGTATTTGGCCCTCTCGGTGGCGGGCGGACGGTTGGATGCTGTGCTCATGTGTGAGTTTTTTGGCTGGCCCAGAATTGCTAATGACAAAGTGCGGATGGGTCAACCCATTTGGCTGTAAACTTGCCTTACGCGGATTTTTTGGGCCCTGTCTACCCTGTTGGTTTGGCAATTAAGAAGTTTTGACTCATAGGACTGTTCAGTAGCTAATTACGAGCAACCAAAAAACGAATAGAACTTTATTCAACTCCATCAAGTTGATATGCCATCCAACGAGCGACCAGGGTCCGTACCGTCCGAGTTTAAATACCTGCTGGTGGCGTCCGCTCTGTTTATTGCCGGCGTCTCCGCTTACTTCTCTGTTCAGGGCTTGGGGTTTCTTTTCGCCGGTTCAGCGGTAGCGGTGATGGTCATGGCGGCGAGCTTGGAAGTGGGCAAGCTGGTGGCGGCGTCCTTCCTCTCGCGTTATTGGCGGCAGACCACCCGCGTCATCAAGGTCTATCTCGTTCTGGCGGTGCTGGTCCTGATCGCCATCACTTCACTCGGTAACTACGGATACTTGGCGCGCGCCTACGAGAGCACCCATACCCAAATCGTGCTCATGGAGGGCCAGATCGCCAGCCACGAGCAGGAAATTGCCGACCTTCAACGCCAAATCGAAGGCTCGCGGGGGGCCGTCTCCAAGAGCACGGCGACTGGGCGCGAAGACGTTGCCAAACTTGAACAACGCTTGGCCGCTGGTAACGACACCTTGGCCCAAGCCTTGGGTCGGCTACAGGATCGGCGCAAGGCCGCTCAAGAGCGCCGTGACCGTGATGTCCAAGCTGTTAACCAGCGAACCACTGAGCAGGGTGAGGTCCTTAAAAAAGCCACTGCCGTTGAGGAAGCGGCCATCACCGTTCTGAACGACCGCATGGCGGCGTTGGACCGTGCGGGCGGACCGGTGTTAACGGCCGAGGAGACGGCCATCGCAGCGTTTAATGATCGGCTCGCCACCCTTGACCGCGCGCCCGGCCCCGTAATCTCGACCGAGGAGTCTGCCATCGCGATCCTCAACGAGCGTGTGGCGGTGTTGGACCGCGCGGTGGACGCATACACCAAGCAGGGCTCCGGTTTCTTTAAAGCGGACAGCATCAAGAAAGGCCAACTCTTGCGCGAGCAGCAACGCCCGGTCCGCGAAGCCATCGCTGGCGAGATGGCTGGTCATCTCGCGCGCATCGAACAGATACGCGCTGAACACGCTAAGAATCTGGCCCGCACCCGCGAAACCATTAATGCCGGTTTAGTCGAACAACGCGCCCGCATCGAGCAGATCCGCGCCGAGCACACCAAGCGGCAGACCCTTACGCGCGACGCCATCACCTCGGAACTAGCCGAATTACGCGCGCGCATTATGCAACTCCGCGCTGGTTATGCCAAGCAGGTCGAGGCGGCGGATCGCGAGGTTACCTCTGTGCGCGGTCAGTTCGCGCAGGACCTGGGGCGCTTGGACACGGAAGAGCAGGAGGCTCGCCAAGCCAGCCTCACGGCGGGCGCTGAATTGGAGCGTCAATTGGCAGCCCTCAAGGCGCAGGGACAAGCTACCGTCAGCGGTGGCGACACTCAATCGCAAACCCTCTATCAGCGCATCCGCAGCCGCAACGAGGACATTCATCGGCTCCGCAATCAAATCGCCGCTGTAGACATCGGTTCTTACCGGTATATCGCGCGGGCTTTTGACGCGACCGCCGACGGGGTGGTGAAATGGCTCATGCTTGCCTTGGTGTTGGTCTTTGACCCGCTTGCGGTATCGCTGGTGATTGGGTTTAACGTAGCCCTACTGGGCGATCGTTCTGGAACGCCAAACCTCGCCGCTGGAACCGGGGTGGAGACCGAAGCTGCAGCGGAGGCCGTGGCGCGGCCTAAAGCAAATGCTTGGGTGGCTGGGTTGATACTCCTAGTGCTGGCCTTGGCGGCGGTAATGTATGTGGGTGGTTGGGGCACCAAGACGATGCGGGCTAAGTCCCGTGCCGCGCATGGCAGCCTGATCCCAGACGAGAGCTTTCTGGTGATTACGCTTCAGCCGGAAGAGTTCAACCGGGCCACGTCGGGGAACCAACTTGCCAATCTGTTAGGTAAAACCGGCGGCAACCCTGTCGCGGATGGCTTGGTCAAACTCATCACTAGCGGTCTGGCCCCGGGTGCGGATCTCTACGCCTTCGCCAAATTCCCTACCAAGACCGCCGCGAAAGCCAACGAACAGCCCGTGTTGCTGTGCGGGCTCGTGGCCCAGATGACCGACACGTGGGCGGTTGAAGCCGCGCTTGCGGGCTTGGCTGACCAGCTTGGCCACCAACAACGCTCCGCATCCAATGCCGCGCCGTCACGCGTTCGTAGCCGGGCGATGATCCGCCACGGTACGGGGCGTTACCTCGACCCCGAAGGCGGATTCTTCACCTTCGCCTTCACCGATCAAACAGTGATCGTGATGCTCGAACTCGAGGGCAATCCTAACTCGCCCTGCATCGAGGATGAAATCCGGCTTTGCCTTACGCCCGCTGCCGCCTCGCCCGGCTTGGGCACGCCGACGCGCGAACGCCTGCCGCTGCGTGCCCGCACGGGGGCCGGGGCCGTCTCCGTCTGGATCGACGTGGGCCGCTTCACCCAGCAACTGCCCAAAAATGCTGCCGCCCAAGCTCGGTATCAGCAGTTGGAAAAAAACCTCGGCTTCGAGCTGCGGTTGGCCGTGCAGCCGATGGAGGGCAGCCAAGTGAAATTGATCGCTGACTACACCTACCAGACCGACCGGTTCAAAGAACGCCTGCCCGTAGCGCCGTTCCAGGCCTTGGCGCAGCTCGGCCCGGCGGATGCGGCGGGCATCAGCGGCCGGCTCATGGACCGATGCGTAGACACGCTGGATTACGACTCGCTCATTGACCGGTTGCGAACCGCGTTTGAGGCTGGTGGTGGCGCGGGGGCGAAGCAGGTGCTGATTGAGAAATCCTTCACCTCGGACCGTGTCGCAAGCTTTGTAATGGGGGCGCAGTTTGACGCTTCATCTGGCCCGCCGCTTTGGGTCGCCACGCAGGCTCTCTTCCAATGATCTTGTCCGTCTCACAACGCGGTTATTTTTCCCTGCTACTCGCGGGCGTGATGGCACTGGCGGCCTGCCGCACCAAACCCAAGACCAAGACGGAGCCCGTCACGGATGCGTCGGTGGAGGCAAGCGTCCTTGCGGGCCGATCCGACCAGCGCATATCCAAACCTGCGTCAAGACCGCCGACCACGGGACTGGCAACCGGAACTCGCTCCCCTGACGCGCCCAAACTCAAGCCCGATTCAGCCACCAAACCTAAGCCCCCCTCCGTCGGCACTGAGCAGTCCGCTCCGCCGGTCGCTCCGCCGCCGCCTCCGGTCGTTTCGCCGACCACGTTAGTCGTGCCCCCGCCCCCGCCGGTCGCTGCCAAACTGCCGCCGGCTCCACCATTGCAAACGGGCATCGTTCCTCCAGCGGTCATTGCTCCTCCTGCAGCCGTTCCTGCCCGGACGCCGTCGGCCCCGCCAATCACAAAGGAAAACCCGGCAGCAACGTTCGCTCCAGTCCCTGCCGCACCCGCACCTGTATCCGCACCTGTATCCGCACCTGTATCCGCACCTGTATCCGTACCTGTATCCGCACCTGTATCCGTACCTGTATCCGTACCTGTATCCGTACCTGTATCCGTACCTGTATCCGTACCTGTATCCGTGCCTGTATCCGTGCCTGTCGCACGCTCTACAGCAATCGCTCCACCGGCGTCCGCTCCACTTCCAGTGGCTGTTCCGGTGCCGGCGACGGTCAGCCCAAGGGCTCGAACCGAGTTGGGTGCGCTGGGTATGGTCGTGCCGGGTGGGACCAGCCCCGCTACCAAACTTCCCTTGCCCGCACCATTGGTAGGTTCGTCCACACCGCCCGCAACCGTCTCGCCGCCAGACGTCAGTCTTCGGGGGCTGTCTCCCTCAGCTGTTCCTTCGCCGGGAGTGACAGAGTTGCGTCCGGTGAGCTTGCCGGTTTCAGTTCGCCTGCTGCCTCCTGATGCGGTTCCCGCGTCGGCTCCCGTTGGGCTTCCCTCACCGCCGAAACCAACGACTCCCGCCCAAGTTGTTCCACCCAAATCGATTCGGCTCGAACAATTCTTCGGCCCAGGTCCGGCGGCGGCCGCGCGACAACAGCAGCAAAACCAACCCGCAGTTGACCGCAACGCCCGAGAAGAATCCCAGCAAAAACCCGGCACCACTTTGCGTCGGTTGCTGCTTCCGGATGCACCCAGCCGTTGATAGTTTCTTGGGCGTCCTGAAGTTGAGTCAGAAAATCCTTTGCCAGCTGTGCGTCGCCGCGCCTACGCTGCGCCCTATGTTTTCGCACGTCGTGATTTTCTGGACCGATCCCGCCAATCCAAACGCTGCCAATGAACTCGTCGCCGGTGGGAAGAAATATCTCGCGCCCATCCCCGGAGTGCTCCAGTTCCACATGGGCAAGATGGTCGGCAGCCACCGCCCCGTGGTGGATCAGACTTATCAGGTCGCGCTGAACCTCGTCTTCCCGGACAAGCGGGCGCAGGACGACTACCAAGTGCATCCGGAGCACCTTAAGTTCGTGGATCAGTGCAAGAAGCTCTGGACCAAGGTGACCGTTTACGACTTCGCCTGAGCCGTCGCGAAACGCCGGTGTCCAACCGGCTCCTTCACGTCCGCTTGCCCGCCGCCAGCCACCGCGCCAGCCATGCCGCCAGCGCGCTGCTCTCTGCGCAGGGGCGAAACCCTGTTGCCGTGCAGAACCCAAAGCCGTCCCCGTAAGCTGTGCCGTTGAGCACGCACGCGTCCGTGCCGCACTCGGCGAGTTGCGTGAATGCCGCCGCGAACGCCTCCGCTCGCGTGCCGGCCAATTCGTATTTCCAGCCCACGATCCGCGCGTGCGGAAACCAGCCGCGCAGTTGCGGCAGCACCTTGGTGGCCGGATCCAGCGCGAGGCTCAACCGCCCCGTGCGCGAGGAGAATTTCGGCGAACGCAGCGTCTCGCCCCGCTCGTTGGTCATGCCAGCGACCCTAAAGTCGCACAACGCCGCCACGTGAAGCACCGCGTCCCAGCTTCCTTCCCCCGCGAGCGTGGCTAACTTGAGTGCAAGATCGTCGTTGGTGGAGAAGGGGAGGTGACGGCAAGCACGCAGCACGGCGGGACAGGTTGCCTGTTCTCCCTTGAGGCAAGTTACCTGCCAGCCCAAGTCAGTGAATGAATTACTGAGGCTGATGCCCAGCGAGCCAGTAGAGAAGTTGGTGATTCGCCGCGCCCCGTCGATCGGCTCGTAGCTCGGCCCGCAGGTCACCATGACTTTCATCGGGGGAGAGCATTAGCCGAAAGCGCGCGGCGCGTCGAAGCGAGAATTGCGGGACTTAAACCCTTGGGTGGTGGAGCCGACAGGAGTCGAACCTGCGACCTTCTCATTGCGAACGAGACGCTCTACCAACTGAGCTACGACCCCATCCCAACTGGTGCGTGATTATGCGAGGCTCGTTCGATGCGGCAAGTCTATACTTTCCCGGGGACTGTCCTCCTCACTGCACGACCAAATCCAATGCTAGGCCGCGATTCAACAGCGGGCCAAGCGGAGCCTCAAGTTCCCGCCACAGTAAACTCGGCGCGGCCAGCACCAGTACGCGGGGCGCGGGAAGTCGGCCGTCGGCGAGCAGCGCTTCCAAACTGGCGGCATCCAGGAGTGGGGTGAGGCTTGCGCCGGGGATTTCCGCCGTGCTGAACATTGCCTCAACCCCGGGGCGTTGCGGATCCGGCAGGCGGCGGGCGGCGGCAAGTTGTGCGGTATTAGTGGATTTGGCCACTTGGAGGACGAGGTTCGCGGGAATGATCATGCGTTGGAAGCTCACGGTGCTAAATGCATTCGAGTCCGCGTTAAAGAACTGTGCGGATGGCGCGGCACTGAGGTCGGCCTGAAACGGCGCTGCCGCCGCAAGCGCGGCTGCAATGTGTCGCAGTGGCGAGCCTGGCTCAGGCTTCAGGCTGACGCTCACGTCCCAGCCGAGGTGGTGCCGCAGCGCGAGCACGGTGCGGAGCTGCGTGACGAAATCCAGGTTTTGACCAGCGAACGCGTTGACGATAACTGACTCGTTGAAACTGAATTTTCCGTCCACCGACACGCTTAAGGCAAGGTTCACACGGCCGGGTTTGGGTGCAAGCGGCTTTAGTGTGGCGGCGGTGCGCAGGTCGGCGGCGAGTTTGGCAGCGGCGGGTGAAAGCGCGGTCAGATCCACCGAGCGCAGCGTTTCGGCAGAGTCGCCCAGGTAGTGGCGCAGCAGTTTTAGTGGGGCGTTGCGCGCACCGGAAAGCGGCTTGTCAGCAGCGTCGCGCAGGAGCTGGCTAACAACTTCGCGGTCGAGTTGCCAGGATATGGAAATTGGGTTCGAGGGCACGCGGGGGGAGTTTGTGGTTTCGCGAAGGTCAACGAAGGCCTGGTATGCGCCGAGCGATTCACCCACGAGGAGTTCATGACTCAAAGGAATTTCACGTTCGGCCGAGCCGCCGGCGGGTAAGCGCAGCATCTCCGTCGCGCCGAGCTCCGGCTTGGACAAGGGCCCTGCGCGCTCGCCGTTGGTGGCGACGAGCCAGAGGTCGAGGCACGTGGGCCAGTCGAGCGATTGCTCCTTCGCGCTGAGATTGATGATGCGGAGCTTAAGTGCCTGGGCTTGGAACGGCAGGAGCCGGGTTGGACCGGCAAGGATGAGGCGAAGTTGCCGCGCGTTCTCGCGGATGGGACGTTCTACGAGATAGTCGGCCACGGAGAGCAGGCTAATTTCTAATGCCGCGCTTGTGGTGCGGCCATTCCACAAAGTGGCCCCGCGCGGCATCTGCGGGCGCTGTGCGGGCGCGACTCCGAGGTATTGCGCGCGAAGCTGATAGTCGCCGCTGAGTTCGGTGCGCGCCCAATCGGCCAGCAACGTGGAAAACTCCTGCGTCACCCCCGGCGCCAGCCGCACCGCGCGGGCGAACTGATGTGAGAGGCTCAGACCGGCGACGTTGGACTCAACATTGATATCCTTGTGCGGCGGCAAAATGCCGGCGCCGGGCGGCCATGCACCCTGACGCTTCATCTCTATCTTGCCGTTATTTCGGCAACAGCCCTCCCACATGAAAGCGAGCGCTTGCGTGGAGGTGTTGGTGAAGCGCCACACCAACGGCGTCGGGTCTCCGATGACGTAAGTTCGCGCGGGTGGAATGGCAATTTCGACACAGATAGGTTCGTTGGTCGCGGGCCGTGCATCGGGATGGGTAAGCGAAGGCTGGAAGAGCTGGGCTAAGGTGGAGGCAGTCGACCAGAGAAACGCAAATATGGAGGGCAAGCATAGGCGTGCGGTAATTATCGAGCAGCGTCCTTTCAAACCATGTCTCTCTAAGGGATAGCTTTGTGCTGCGCCTCTGCGCGTCTTTTGCGCCCCTGTTTTTAGAGGCAACACCAACCAATCCGCACTGTTCTTTTCAAGAACGTGGGTCGCTTTGTGCCGTTGGTTTGATTGCATAGGCGGCTTGGTGTGCAAGTGGTAACATAGGACGAATTGAAGTGCTAACGGAACCGTTTCGCTGCGTTTGCTAGCGCGGTCGGCTTTGCGCTGGTTTGTCACATCATATTTTTGCGCTCACGGTGATTATTTTTCACGTTGACGTTCGCTGCTGAGGCCCAGTTGCGCTCGCCCTCCGCGCCGCCGATGTTCTGAATCCGTTTTCATGCTCATCAAACTAGACCAAATGGGCCATGCCGACATTAAGCCACTGGGCTCGAAGTTTGACCGATCACTTGCCGAAGCTAGTCCTTTTTCAAAATCCCGACCTCGGCGTGGAGAAGGTCGCCTCCAACTCGCGGCTGCTCGGATGATTGGAAAAGCTGCCGCTGAAATGGCTGCGCCGGTTTCGAGTTGCTTCTAAAAACGACAAAGGATTTTCAGTCTCTGAAATAAAAAACCCGCTCCGTGTCGAAACGCGGAGCGGGTTAACTACCTTTGGACGAACTCAATTGCCGCCAAAGTTATGAGTGGGCTTACTTGTCTTTCTTCTTGCCGCCGCCAGTGGCGAGACCAGCATCTTTGGCCTTCTTCTTGTCGTCGTCGCTCATCTTGGCGACTTCTTCGGCCTCGAGCTTGCCGTTCTTGTTCGTGTCGAACTTCTCGAGCAACTCCTTCTGGGCCTTCTTCTGGTCCTCAGTGAGTTCCTTCTTCTTCTTGTCCTGAGCGTTGACAGTGATGGCCGTGGCCGTCAGGAGGCCAAGGGCGATGAGGGCGAACTTCTTCATGTGTGTTTACTAGGTTGTTTGTTGTTTTGACTGGTAGACCAGTCAAAAATTGTAGACGAGGGAGTGGAAGGTAAGGTTACAGCGCGGGAGGGGGATAACTGCTGAGCGGCAAGCAAGAGGGCTACCAGCGGGCAACACCGCTTAGTAGATCAAGCGAGCCTAGCCCACTCAAGGCTCGGTTACTATCTTGGCCCGCTGCTGGTGGTATTCGCGCGGGCTAATCTTATCCGTGAGATAAAGTTGCAGTAACTCTTTGAGCCGTTGTTCCTTCGGCTTGCTTGAGCCTTTTTGGGTGGTAGCTGGGGAGGGGGCGCCCGGGGCGGTTCCGACCGGTCTTGTAGTTTCAGTCTTGCTCGCCTCCTTCTCGCGCTTGCTTTCCATGTCCCTCAAGCGGGCCTCGGTTTCTTTCTGCTTCTGCATTTCGGCCTTCTTGACGGCCTCAGCATTCGCCTTCGCCTTGGCTTCCGCGGCGGCCTCCATCCGAATGCGGTTGGCCTCGGCTTCACGCTCCGCGCGGGCGATGTCCTCCTGTGCCTTGATGGAGGCCTTGAGCGCGGCCTCGGCCTCGGCCTTCTGGCGCTTCTCCAGCGCGGCTTGCGCAGCGGCCGCTTTAGCGTTGGCAGCCGCTTCGAGGGCGGCCGCGCGCTTGGCGGCCTCGGCGTCCGCCTTCGCTTTGGCTTCTAGGGCGAGCTTGGCCTTGGCTTCCGCGGCGGCCTCCATTTTAATACGAGCAACCTCAGCTTCGAGTTGTGCCCGGGCGATGTCCTCTTGCGCCTTCAAGGAGGCTTTGAGCGCGGCCTCGGCCTCGGCCTTCTGGCGCTTCTCCAGCGCGGCTTGCGCAGCGGCCGCTTTAGCGTTGGCAGCCGCTTCGAGGGCGGCCGCGCGCTTGGCGGCCTCGGCGTCCGCCTTCGCTTTGGCTTCTAGGGCGAGCTTGGCCTTGGCTTCCGCTTCAGCTTTGGCTTTCGCCTCGGCGGCCGCCTTCTTCTCGGCGTCCATGCGGGCGAGGCGCTCGGCCTCGGCCTTTTTGTCGGCCGCGAGCTTGGCTTGCTTGTCCGACTCCAGCTTGGCTTTACGATCGGCTTCGGCTTTCTTGGCGGCTTCCTCGGCGGCCTTGGCTTTGGCAGCCGCTTCGAGGGCGGCCGCGCGCTTGGCGGCCTCGGCGTCCGCCTTCGCTTTGGC
>VHDH01000075.1 GCA_016871445.1 Verrucomicrobiota bacterium
CAGCACGCAGACCTCGTCGTTCGCGCGCTGATAGTAGTCCGTCACGCGGCCCCATTGGTTCGCTCGGTGCGTGACCGCGACGCCCCGGGTGCCCTGCGGCGGATAACGCACCGCCCGCACAGCGGCGCGGGCCTCATCGGCGTTCTGCACCCATGGCACCAGGAAGTTCTGCGTGCCGATGTCGAGGTAACGCTTGAACAGGACCGCGTCGTTCCACGCCACGCGCACGACCGGGGCGGCCGTCCCGCCGACGCACGCCTGGAGCTGGTTGAAGACGGCGGGCAGTTCGTTCGGCGCGTGCTCGGTATCAATCAGCAGCCAGTCGAAGCCCGCACCCGCGATGATCTGCGTGGTCAGGCTGCTGCATAGGCTGCTCCACAGGCCGACTTGGGGCTGGCCGGCGCGGAGCGCGTGTTTGAATGCATTCGGCGGCAGGGTCGTTTTCATGACATGTCTCGTCGCGAGAAACACCGGCGCGAGAAAAGGCGCAAGTTGTTTTTGGTTAGTTACAGACCAGCAAGCCGCGCCGCGCTCGGAAGCCTAAGCAAGGTAATTGATAGAGACGATGTGCGAAAACGAGATGGGATTTAAACTGATGTGGGGTAAGGAAGGCCAGATCTGTAAGGAATTCGAGCGGTGTTTATTAAGCTTTGTGCTCCAGGCGGGTGTAGCGAAGAATGGTTTGCTCGCCCACGCCTTCTCCCGTTGAATCACTCTTCAAATGGTCGGCCAAACTCGCCAATTTGACTTTCTTATCCTCGGCAGTGGCATCGCGGGGCTGACTTTTGCGCTTAAGGTCGCCTCCCGCGGCCGCGTGGCTATCGTCACCAAGAAGAGCCGCGCGGACTCAAATACCAACTGGGCGCAGGGTGGCATCGCTGCCGTCACCAGCCGCGAAGACTCCGTGGAAATGCACGTGCGCGACACGCTCGATGCCGGCGCCGGCCTGTGCCGCGAGGACATCGTCCGCACCATCGTCAGCGAAGGCCCCGCTCGCATCCAAGAACTGTTGGAGCTGGGCACCCGCTTCAGCGAGCGCGAATTGCCGGGCGGCAACGGCAAGGAACTGGATCTCACGAAGGAAGGCGGTCATTCCAAACGCCGCGTCCTCCACGCGAAAGACGCCACCGGCCGCGAAATCGAACGCGCCCTGCTCGACGCCATTGCCCGCCAGCCCAACATCACGGTGCTGGAAAACCACCTGGCCGTGGACCTCATCACCACGCAGAAACTCGGCTATGTGGGGCCGAACCGTTGCCTCGGCATTTACGTGCTGAACAAGGCCAGCGCGCAGGTGGAGACGTTCGCCGCGCCGGTCATCGTTCTCGCGACCGGCGGCTGCGGGAAGGTCTATCTCTATACGACGAACCCTGACATCGCGACGGGTGACGGCGTGGCCATGGCCTACCGCGCCGGTGCACCTGTCGCGAACATGGAGTTCATGCAATTCCATCCAACGTGCCTCTTTCATCCCAAGGAGCGCACGCTGCTCATCACCGAGGCCGTGCGCGGGGAAGGCGGCTACTTG
Source organism: Verrucomicrobiota bacterium (assembly GCA_016871445.1). GTDB lineage: Bacteria > Verrucomicrobiota > Verrucomicrobiia > Limisphaerales > SXTU01 > SXTU01. Next base: position 1,529 of record VHDH01000075.1, read on the forward strand.
CTCGGGTCGGATGGTCAACGCTTCATGCCGCGCTACGACTCCCGCGCCGAGCTCGCGCCCCGCGACATTGTGGCCCGCGCCATTGACAGTGAGATGAAACGTACCGGCGCGGACAATGTCTGGCTCGACATCACGCACCGGCCCGCTCCCTTTATCATCACGCAATTCCCCACAATCTACGAACGGCTCCTACGCTTGGGCATAGACATGACCAAGGAACCCATCCCCGTCGTACCCGCTGCCCACTACCAATGCGGCGGCGTCGTGACGGACGTAAACGGCGTGACGGACATCGCGGGGCTTTACGCAGTCGGCGAAGTGGCCTGCACGGGCCTGCACGGGGCGAACCGGCTCGCCAGCAACTCACTTTTGGAAGCCCTCGTCTGCGCCCATCGGGCTGCGCGACGCGCCATGGAAAACCCTTCACCACAAACCGAGGTGAACATTCCGCCCTGGCAGTCCGGTAAGGCGCAGAACGCGGACGAACTCGTCGTCGTTTCCCACAACTGGGACGAGATCCGCCGGCTCATGTGGGACTACGTCGGCATCGTGCGGACCCACAAACGACTCCGGCGCGCCCAAGCCCGCATCAAGCTGCTTCAGGAGGAAATCCAGCAATACTATTGGGATTTCACTGTGACGGCTGACCTGCTGGAACTTCGCAACCTCGCCACCGTGGCCGAACTCATTGTCACCTGCGCACTTCAGCGGCCTGAAAGTCGTGGCCTGCACTACAATCTGGATTATTCACAGCCCGACCCCGCATGGTCGCAACGCAACACGGAGTTGCGCAAGGGCAGTTGAGCTCTGCGCTCTCACTGCTATGAGGGATGCGGTAAGATTGCCTTACACATCACAAATCCGCACGGATTCGTTGATGGACTTCACCTTGTCTGGCTGCACGGGGATGAACTCCTGCCCGACAAAGCCCGTGTATTTGGTCTCCGCAATGGCCCGCATGATGGGCGGGTAATTAATCTCCTGCGTGCCGTCAATCTCGGCACGGCCGGGATTTCCGGCGGTGTGATAGTGCGCGATGTAGTCCTTGTATAGGCGCAGTCGGCTGATGACGTCGCCGTGCATGATCTGCACGTGGTAAATGTCGAAGAGCACTTTAACGTACGGCGAGCCAACCTCCTTGAGGATGCGCACGCTCAGATCCATGTCGTCGCAGAAGTAGTCCGGGTGGCCCTTCATCTCGACGTTCACCTTGGAGTTCAGCATTTCCAGCGCGACAGTGACTTTGTGCTTCTCGGCGAAGGGCGCGATTTTCTTGAGCCCGGCGATGGTGTTCTTCGTGGCGTCGTCCATCGCAAGCCCCTTGCGGAAACCGGAGAAGCTGATAACGGTTGGGACGCCGTGCGCGGCGCATTGCTCGATGCGCTGCTCAAGCACCTTCAGGCACTCGGCGTGTTGGTCCGGTTGTGCGAAGCCTTTCGCGAAGCCGTGGCTGCCAGCGATGGCGCACTTGAGGCCCAGTTCTTTGAGCATCGGCCAGTGCTCGGGGCCGACCAGCTCGATGGACTTAACGCCGAACTTCACCGCGAGCTTCGCCAGATCGGGGATGGTGAGCGGCCGGAAGTTCCAGGTGACAAAGGACTGGTTGATGCGCCCGTTCTTCGCGACGTAGTGGTCGCCCGCCTCGGCGGCGCGAATCTTGGATGCGGTGAGCACGGACGCGCTGGCAAACGCGGCAGCGGTTTTAAGGGCGGAACGGCGGGAGGTTTTCATGGCGGCGGTGGACCTTAAATGGTGCAAATTTGCACGCCCTGCTTGAGCGATGCGATCTTGTCTTCGCGCTTGGGGATGAATTCCTGGCCCACGTAACCTTTGTAACCCGTGGCTTGGATGGCGCGCATGATCGCCGGGTAATTCAGCTCTTGTGTGTCATCAATCTCGTTACGGCCGGGCACGCCGCCGGTATGGTAATGAGCAAAATACTGGTGGTCGCGCTGGATGGTGGTGATGACGTCGCCCTCCATGATCTGCATGTGGTAAATGTCGTAGAGGAGCTTGAAGCGCTCGGAGCCGATGGCTTTGCAGAGCGCGACACCCCACGCCGATTTGTCGCATTGGTAGTCCTTGTGGTTCACGCGGCTATTGAGCAATTCCATGACGAGGGTGATGCCGCTCTTCTCAGCGAGCGGAAGGATGCGCTTAAGGCCGGTGGCACAGTTTTTTAAGCCGGTTTCATCGTCGAGGCCGGCGCGGTTACCCGAGAAGCAAATGAGCTGCTTGAAGCCTGCGTCGGCGCATTGCTTGATGCGCTCGGAGTAAATCTCCAAGAGTGTATCGTGGTGTTCGAGGCGGTTGAAGGCCTTGGAAATCGTGCCAATGCCGTTCCGTTGCGGGAAGCTGACCATCGCGCAGTGCAGTCCGTGCTTTTTTACGGTGGCAAAGTCCGACGGCTCGAGGAGCTCGACGGATTGTAAGCCGAATTGCTTACCGGCGGCACATAGGTCGTCGAGGGGAATCTTGGCGTAGCACCATTTGCAGGCAGAGTGATTAATTTTTAACTTCGCGGCGGCATCGGCGGCGGCAAGGCGATGGCCGAGTGCGGCGGTGGTGGCGGTTACAACGGCAGCGCGAGCAATGGTGGAACGGCGGGAGAGCAGGGGATTCATGTTGACGTGCTAGTTGATCGAGGCAGTTCAAACGAACCCGTCCTAGTCGTCAACGAATCTTACAGCATCGTCATCAACGGCTTTGCCCCGGCCCGCTCCGCTGCTAAGCTGCGCGGGTGACTGATTTCAACGCCCAACTCGCCGTCGAGCTAGCCGCCTTGCGTAAGGCGGATTTGCTACGCGAGCTGCGGCGTGTCGAATCGCCAGCGGGCACGCGGGCCTGCCTCGGAGGACGTGAGCTGCTGAACTTTTCCTCGAACGACTATCTCGGCTTGGCAAATCACCCAGCCCTGAAGGAGGCGGCAGTTTGCGCGGCGAAAAAATTTGGCGCCGGCGCGGGGGCATCGCGGCTTGTGTGTGGCTCGCTGGCGGTGCATCACGAACTGGAGGAGGCCCTCGCAGCTTTCAAGGGTGCGGAGGCTGCGTTGACCTTCTCGACAGGCCACGCGGCCGCGTTGGGAGCCATTACAGCACTGCTGGACAGGGGCGACCTGCTCATCTTGGACAAGCTTGTTCACGCATGCATTGTGGATGCTGCAAAGCTCTCGGGCGCGAAGCTGCGCGTCTTTCGGCATAACGACCTGAATGACCTAGAGGCAAAATTAAAGTGGGCTGCGAAGCAGCGTTCGGCGGTCAGTGGTCAGCGGCCAGCGCGCACCCTCATTATCACCGAGAGCGTCTTCAGCATGGATGGTGACCTGGCACCATTACGCGACTTGGTAGAGCTGAAGGAGCGGTTTGGGGCGTGGCTTATGGTGGACGAAGCGCATGCGACGGGCCTGTTCGGCAAAAGGCGCAGCGGGTTGGTGGAAGAGTTCGGGCTGACGGGCCGCGTTGAGATTCAGATGGCCACGCTCGGAAAAGCCGTTGGCGCGGCAGGAGGTGCGATCTCTGGAAGTCGCAACTTAATTGACCTGTTAGTGAACCGCGCACGGAGTTTTATCTTCTCAACCGCACCCGTGCCGGCGGCGGCGGCGGCGGCCAGCGCAGGATTAAAAGTCATAGAGTCGTCCGAGGGTGAAGCTCGGCGGGAGCGACTGTGGCTGCTGGTTGAGCAGTTGAAGCGCGTGCTCATCGAGGCCAGCTTCCCGCCGCCAGCAGTGCGTGCGCCGATTATACCGGTGGCCATGGGTGCGGAGGCGCGGGCGATGCGGTTCGCGGAGTCGTTGCGCAAGGCCGGGGTGTTCGTGCCCGCTATTCGGTATCCGACGGTCGCACGAGGTGCGGCGAGATTGCGTTTCACGGTTTCCGCGGAGCACACGGCGGAGGACTTGGCTGCCTTAGCAAAGGCACTTGGAGGAATAGCCAATGGGTAATAGCCATTCACCAATGCACAAGCTCGCCCGGCTGGACCACGCGCATGTCTGGCATCCGTTCACGCAAATGCAGGACTGGTTGCGGCGCGAGCCAATGGTAATTACGGCGGGGCAGGGGGCCGTGCTGCGGGATGTGCGCGGCCGGGAGTATCTCGACGCCAACTCTTCAATCTGGACCAACCTGCACGGGCATAATCACCCGAAGCTAAACGCGGCCTTGCGAAGGCAGCTTGGAAAAATTGCGCATAGTTCGGCGCTAGGTTTTGCCAACGAACCGGCAAGCTTGCTCGCGGAGAGGCTGGTGCGACTCGCCAACGCAGCAGGAGGTGTTCCTCCGCGTGCCGCCATGCCGAACCCTGGAATGCACGCCTCGCGGTTGAATAAGGTGTTTTTTTCGGACGATGGCTCCACGGCGATGGAGGTCGCACTGAAGCTCGCCTACGAGTTCACGCGGCGCACGCGTGGGCCGAAGTCCAAGCCGCGCTTTCTGTCGCTGGCCGGCGCGTATCATGGCGACACTGTCGGCGCGGTAAGCCTTGGCCACATTGCCCTTTTTCATCAGTCATACGGCGGGCTGCTCTTCAAGACTGATCAGGTGATGTCGCCGTATTGTTATCGTTGTCCGTTCAATCGCGCTGAGCCGGAGCGGGCAGATGCTCGTGAGTATCGGCAGTGCAATTGGGAATGCGTCGGGAAAGTTGAGTCCAAGTGTGCCGCCGCGCGGAAGCGTGGGAACGACTACGCGGCATTTGTCTTCGAGCCGCGGATGCAGGGCGCAGCTGGGATGATTCCCCAGCCGGAAGGTTGGCTGAAGCGAGTGTCGGATATAGCCCGCGGCCATGGCGCACTGCTCGTGGCAGACGAGGTGATGACTGGATTTGGAAGAACGGGTCTTGGCTACTTGCCTGTGACTACGAGCCATGCGCGCAAGAAGCCCAGCCGGGTAGTTCAATCGCCAACCTTATTTGCCTCGCACGCCGAAGACGTGTGGCCGGATTTCCTCGCGGTTGCGAAGGGTCTCACGGGCGGTTATCTGCCAATGGCGGCCACGCTCACGACGCAAGCGGTGTTCGACGCGTTCCTCGGCAAATACGAGGAGTTCAAGACCTTCTTTCACGGGCATAGCTATACTGGCAACCAACTCGGCGCGACGGCGGGTCTGGCCAGCCTTGAACTATTGAGCGGCAAGCCTTCCATAGCCGCGCGCCTGCGGTTGGAGGAGGATTTACGCCACGAGCTAAAATCGCTTTGGTCGCTGCCGAGTGTGGGCGACGTGCGGCAAGTCGGGCTGGTTGCGGGCATTGAATTGGTCCGGGACTGGCGGACGCGCGAGCCGTTCGCGTTGGCCGAGCGCGTCGGTGCTCGTGTATGCGAAGCCATGGCGCGGCGAGGGGTTTTGACCCGGCCCATTGGGAGCGTGGTGGTGCTGATGCCGCCGTATTGCACGACTCGAGCGCAGTTGCGGCGAATGGTTGGCGCACTGCGCGAAGCCGTGGCCGAAACGCTGCGCCCTTAAGCTGTCGCGTGGCTTAAAGTCCCATCAACTCGCGTTGCCACGGGAGCAAGAGCGCCGCTGGCTCGCTGGTTTTCCGAGACAGCCACTCCAGCATTTGCTTGCTGGCGATAAGTGTGGGGTCAATAGCTAACTCTGCCGCCCGTCGGTCACGAATCGACTTGAAGCGGTCGAAGCGCGCGTGTTCGGCGTCCGTGGGATGGTAGGCCACGCCGCGCAGCTTGTGGGGGCATTCGGCAAGCGGGATGGCAAGGCCGCGCGCGACGGCTCTGAGCACAGCGTCACGCCGGTGCGGGGCGAAGCGGTGCGGGAGGAACTGGTCTAGCGGCGCGTCATCTACGGCGGCGATGGCGAGGTGGAGGAGCGCCTCGTGGCTGAGGAGAAAAAATGGCGGGCGGTTGCTGCGCGTGGCCTCTGACTCGCGCCAGTGCCACAACTCGCGCAGCACGGCCAGTTCCTCTCGCGTTAAACGAGCCGAGCCCTTGGTCCGCCACTCACGCTCGGGGTCGGGCGGCGGGACGATGGCGCACTCCGTGACGAGCGCAGCACAGCTCTGCTCCAGCCAGGCGAGGCGACCTTTCGTCGTGAGCTGTTCCCGCAGCCTAGTGACGAGCGGGTGAAGGTAACGCGTGTCGTTACGTGCGTAATCCTCCATTCGCTGCGTAAGCGGGCGCTTTGCCCAGTCGGCTTTCTGCGGTCCCTTTTCCAGCGTCACTCCGAGCGTCTGCGCCACGAGATCTTGCAGGCCAAATTTCATCACGCCCAGCAGGCGCGCGGCAATCATGGTATCGAAAATCCGGTGCGGCACGAAGTTGTGGTGCTCGCGCAGCAGGCGGAGATCGTAGTCGCTGCCGTGCAGCAGCAGTTCGCGCCCGCGCAATGCCTCCCACAGCGGTGTGAGGTCAACGTCCGCCAGCGGATCCACGAGAACGTCCGTGCCGGGAAGGCTGAACTGGAGCAGGCAGAGCTTCGCCGGGTAGGCGTGCAAGCTGTCAGCCTCTGTGTCCAAGGCGATCCATTCCGCCGCACGCAGGTGGGGCAAAAAGTCGACAAGCCGATTCGTAGTGTCAATCACGGCGCAAGAATAGGCGGCCAGTAGCCGGCTCCAAGTCTCAAAGCGTGACTTGGCACTTGGAGCGGTCCACTAATTTTTCTACCTTCGGCCTATGAACCTCTTTTCTGCCTTCGCTAAGACCGTTGTGCGCCGGCGATATCACCCCGCCATTTTTTGGGGCGAGGCGCAACTAGCTTACGACTGGATCGCGCAGCGCGCGGCATGGTTGGCGCGTGCGCTAGTCAGAGACTTCGGTGTTGCGCGCGGCGACCGTGTGGCGGTGTGGTTGAAAAATAGCCCCGAGTTTCCCGTTGCGCTTTTTGGTGTCTGGCGCGCGGGTGGCGTGGTGACGGTCATCAATAACTTCCTCAAGCCTGAGGAGGTCGCCTTCATCCTGGGTGATTCTGGCGCACGCGTTGTCATCACCGACGCAAGCCTAGCCGAGAACCAGGCGAAACTGGCCGTTTTGCGGCCGGACCAGCGCTTCATCCGCATCGAGGATTTTCGCGCGATTGCGGAGGCGGACGCACCTGCACCCGCCGGTTTGGATGAGTCCGACCTCGCCGCGTTGCTTTATACTTCCGGCACCACAGGTCATCCCAAAGGTGCGATGCTAACGCACGGAAACTTTCTCGCCAATGTTCGCAGTTGTCTTGCCTGCTTGGACTTCCGCGACGAAGACCGGTTGCTAGTGCTGTTGCCGCAGTTCCATAGCTTCATGTTCACGGTCGGAACACTTTGCCCTTTGCTCAAGGGCGCCAGTGTGGTGCTGGTTAAGTCCGTCAGCCCCTTCAAGCACGTGCTCGACGACATCATCCATCGGCGCGCGACGATATTGCCCGCCGTGCCGCCGATTCATCGTGCGCTCGCCGGCCTGCCGGTCGGGATTGAACTGCCGTCGCTGCGCCTGTGTGTCAGCGGCGGGGCACCCTTGCCGTTGGAAGTGCTTAAACAGTTCCACGTCCGCTTCCCAAAACTCCCGCTGATCGAGGGCTATGGACCGACCGAGAGCAGCCCGGTAGCGACGGTCAACCCGATCTACGGCACACCCAAGGCCGGCAGCGTTGGTGTGCCGATTCCTGAAGTAGATCTGAGTATTCGCGACGATGCCGGCAAGGAATTGCCCGTCGGTGCGACCGGCGAAATTTGCATTCGCGGCCCGAACGTCATGCGCGGTTATTGGCAGCAGCCCGAGGAAACCGGGAAGACCATTCGCGACGCTTGGCTTTACACCGGCGATATCGGACACCGGGATGCCGACGGCTTTTATTACATCACTGACCGTAAAAAGGACATGCTGCTGGTCAACGGCATCAACGTGTATCCGCGCGAGGTCGAGGAAGTCATTCACCGCTTCCCCGGCATCAAGGACGCCGCCGTCATCGGCGTGCCGGACGCGCGCAAGGGCGAGCAGCCGCTGGCCTTCGTGGTGGTCGCCGAGGGCGTAACGCTCGACGAGAAGGCGCTGCACGACTTCGTGCGTGAGAAACTGGCGGACTACAAGGTGCCGCGCCATTTCCGCGTGCTGCCCGCGCTCCCGCGCAACGCCACCGGCAAGGTACTCAAGACGGCGCTACGGGAAATGGCGAAGACTCTTTCATGACGACCGCCCGAATGAGTGGGAACCCTCAATGGAGCAAACATCGCTATGATTAGGTTTAGCGGCAGTTCGTGGAAGGCTGACTGAGGTAAATGACGACTTGCAGAGCTGAGGCCGTGCTAATCCGCTTTTGCAGGCCGGGGCCGCCGCCGCGTTCAAGCCGCTGCTGGAAGCGCACCTCTGCCACCTGCGCACGTTCATCACACGCAAACTTTTTGGGACACATCCCGTGAAGGCACGATGCCTGTAACCCCGCTCAGCAACTCACTCCGGCCATCTGAAAACTGCGCGTGGTGGCGAGCTGCAGCCTAAATCGCATTGCTGGCGGAGGCCCGAGGGTCAATCGGTTACGTGGGACTGCGCGAGGCCAAGAGAAAGCACAGGTTACTCCGGCGGTTCTTGCCAGCGGGGAGCGAGTTGTTGCGGCAGGCCCAGATGATCCAGCACGCGTGCGACGACGGTGTCCACCAATTGATTGACGGTCTGCGGGCGGGAATAAAAGGAGGGATTGGCTGGCAAGATGGTTGCGCCCGAGAGAAGGAGTAGTTCGAGATTTTTGAGGTGAACCAAGTTTAGCGGCGTCTCGCGCGGTACTAGGATGAGCTTGCGCTTTTCCTTCAGCATCACGTCTGCCGCACGCAGCAGCACGTCGTCGCTAATGCCGTGGGCGATGCGGCCCAGCGTGCCCATGCTGCATGGAATGACCACCATGGCATCGAACGGGTTTGAGCCGCTGACGAAGGGGACGTTCATGCTCTTGAGGCCGTGTTGCACTGCTCCCGCTGGCAACTGCAGGCCGCTTGGCAGTTCTTCCGCAAGGACGGCGTGCGCGTAGTTGCTGAGCACGACGTGAACCTCGTGTGCGCGGGCGTCGAGGTTATCAAGTAGTCGCTGCGCGTAGAGCGAGCCGCTCGCGCCCGTGATGGCGATGACTATTCTCAAGGCGGGGAATATGTGGGCGCGGGCGCTCTGCCGCAAGCCGCGCGATAAACTGTAAAGCGGCCTTAAAATGTCTAACTAGCGACACTCGGTGGTGAGAGACTGCCACCACCGCATGCTAGCTTGCCGCAGATTATCGCGTTGCGTTCAGTTTAGTTGCTTCGCAGACTCCGGTCGTGCAATTCGCGGTGAGCATAGTTCGGCCTCCAGGTTCAAAAGCCGGTTGACGCTTTGTGAACCCGCTCACTGCTGCCATCCTCCGGTCGGGTTTTTTTGCGGGAGCTTGCCTGCTGCTCACCATTGGGCTATCTGGCTGCGGCGGCCCGCAAAAGTTGCCGCCCTCCGGCGTGCGTGTGGTGCCTGGTAAAGCCACCGTACCGCGTCCACAACCGCCCTCAGTCCCTCAGCAGCCGCGCGTAGCGCCGCCAGTAAAACCGGTCCAACCTAAGCCACAGCCGGCGCCGACGTCACCAACTCCGCCACCGGTCGTCGTGCAACCGCAGCCCTCGCCGGTGCCCGCGCCCGTCCAGCCCGCCGCGCCGCCGCAGTGGATTCCGCTTCGAAACTGGGCTGCCAAACAAGGCCTGCCTGCGCCTGTGCGCGTGAGTCAGAACGCGTTCCAAGTGCGCTCGGCCACGGGCGGGACGTTCCAACTTTCCGTCGGCACGCGCGTTGCCTCGTGGAACGGAATCAAGTTCCACCTCGGCTTCGCGCCCACCGCGACTAATGGCTTACCGTTTATCCACCCACTCGATGCGGAAAAGAACCTCGCGCCGTTGTTGCAGGTGAACCGTCCCGTACCGCGCGGTCGTGGCATTATCGTGCTTGATCCTGGCCACGGCGGCCAAGACGTCGGCACCAAGAGCACGTTAGGGCAGATTTTTGAGAAAGATTACACGCTCGACATGGCCAAGCGCCTAAAGCCGCTGCTTGAACAGCGCGGCTGGCGGGTGGTGCTCACGCGCACGACAGACAAGGGCGTCGAACTGGCGGAGCGCGTGCTTATCGCTGAGCAGCAGCAGGCTGATCTCTTCCTCAGTCTCCACTTTAACTCCGCCGGGGTGGGGGCGGCGGGGCTCGAGACGTATTGCCTCACACCCGCCGGGATGCCCTCCACACTCACGCGCAACTTTTCCGATCCGGTGAACGTTGCGTTGCCCGGCAACGCACGGGACTACGAAAACATGCACCTAGCCATGCGCGTTCACCGCTCTCTACTGCAAACCGTCGGAATGGCCGATCGGGGCGTGCAGCACGCGCGGTTCATGAACGTGCTCAAGACCCAGCGTCGCCCTGCGATCCTCATCGAGTGCGGCTACCTCTCCGACCGCAACGAGGCCAAGCTCATCCAAAGCGCAGACTATCGGCAAAAGCTCGCGCAAGCAGTGGCCAAGGCATTGGAGTAACCGCAGTAGCGGGCGATCGACGTTTTAAGGACATTACCTGCAGTCCCTGCTGGTGTCGGTGGGAGGCTTGGGTCTTCTGGGTGCAGCATGCGCGCGCGTCATTTTTTGCGAGACTTCACCCGGAAAATTTCGTTTTAACCATTAAACTAGGAGCCCGGGAGGTATGGCGGCCTTGAAAAGATGGTGCGCAAGGCGGGGGTCGAACCCACAACCTTCGGCTTCGGAGACCGACGCTCTATCCAATTGAGCTACTCGCGCGTGGAGCGGGTGAAGGGAATCGAACCCTCGTGGCCAGTTTGGAAGACTGGAGCTCTACCATTGAGCTACACCCGCATGACTGCACGATTGTACTGAGCGAGCTTGCCCTGTCAATTCATCGGCGGCTAACCTTCGGGCCGCATGAAAGCGCTCCTCGTCGCCGGCGGCCGTGTGATTGACCCCGCCAACCAGTTCGATGCCCCGGCCGATGTGCTGGTGCTCGATGGAAAAATCGCCGTGGTTGGGCAGTCCGCACGGCAGAGGATTCCCACCGGCGTGGTTACCGAGGAAGTTGATGCGCGCGGCAAGGTGGTTTGTCCCGGCCTGATTGATCTGCATGTGCATCTGCGCGAGCCAGGGCAGTCGGCAAAGGAGACTTTGGCCACTGGCACGCGTGCGGCAGCGCGCGGCGGATTCACCAGCATCGTGTGCATGCCGAACACTTCGCCCGCGATTGATAATGCCGGGCAGGTCGCGCTTGTGCGCGAGAAGGCGGCGCGTGACGCGGTAGTGAACGTGTTTGTCACCGGAGCCATCACCAAGGGCATCGCCGGCGAGGAACTTGCGCCCATCGGCTCGCTCAAAGGCGCGGGCGTAGTAGCCATCACGGACGACGGTCATTGTGTGCAAAACAATGAGTTGATGCGCCGCGCATTGGAGTACGCCAAGATGTTCGACCTGCCCATCATGGACCATTGTCAAGACTACGCGCTCGTGTCCGACGGCGTGATGCATGAGGGTTACTGGAGCACCGCTCTAGGCCTGCGCGGCTGGCCGGCGGCCGGCGAGGACGCCATCGTCGCACGTAACATCCTGCTGGCCGAACTCACCGGCGCGCACGTCCACTGCCAGCATCTTGGCACGGCGGGCAGCGTGCGACTCATCCGCGAGGCAAAGCAACGCGGTGTGCCGATTTCAGGCGAAGCCTGCTGCCACCACTTCACGCTCACCGACGCGGCGATTGCGGGCAGCGATAAGTTCTGGGCTGCCGATGGCAAGGCCATCTTTGGCTATCAGGACGGTGGCTACGCGCGCCCGGCGTGGTCGGCCTATGACACGAACTTCAAAATGAACCCGCCCCTGCGTTCCGCCTCTGACCGCGAGGCGATTTTGGAAGCGTTGGCCGACGGCACGCTCGAAGTATTGGCCAGCGATCACGCGCCGCACTGCGATTACGAGAAGGAAGTCGAGTTCGACTATGCGCCCTTCGGCATCACGGGCTTGGAGAACGAACTCGCGCTCTCGCTCATGCAACTCTACCACGCCAAGCGCATGAGCCTGTCCGCCGTCATTGAGAAATACACCGTCGCTCCCGCGCGCATTCTGCGCCTCAAGAAGGGCACTCTCTCCCCTGGCGCGGACGCGGATATCACCGTCCTTGATCCAGACCGCGAATGGGTCTTCGAGCGGAAGGACATTGCCAGCAAATCCCAAAACAACCCTTTTTACGATTGGACGCTGAAGGGCAAGCCCACCTCCACCATCTTAGCCGGCAAAGTGGTATGGCGGGAATAAACCCCATTTGTTTTCAGTCCAAATTCTGGATCGAATTATCAGACCACAACTAAACCCATGAAAAAACTACTACTCCTGCTCACTGCCACGTTCGCCACCCTCGCGCTCGCAGCCGAGGGCGAATGGCTCACCGATCTCGCCAAGGCCCAAGAGAAAGCTAAGGCCGAGAAAAAACTCGTGCTGCTTGATTTCACTGGCTCGGATTGGTGCCCGCCGTGCAAGAGCTTGCATAATACGGTGCTCACATCAGCTGAATTCACCAAGTTTGCGAAGGACAATCTGGTGCTGGTGGAGGTGGATTTCCCGCGCAGCAAGCCGCAGTCGGCAGAACTAAAGGCCGCGAACCGGAAGTTATCTGAGAAATACAAAATCGAAGGTTACCCGACGGTCATTGTGTTAGACGCGAATGGTAAGGAGATTTCCCGCGAGGTAGGCTTCAGCGGCACGCCGGCGAAGGATTACGTTGCTAAACTCGCCAAGCTGCGGAAGTGATCAATAGCAGGTTTTAAAAGCGGCGCGTCCAAAGGCGGGCGCGCCGTTTTTTTGAGGTGGGGAGATTTTCTATCACAAGGCTGTGAATTTTCGTAAAAGCAGGCAGATGATTTTTATTCGAAAAAGCATTATCGGAATTAAGACTCACAATGACAAATTCCGATCCTAAAGATCAGGCTAATTTAAGCCCGCAGCGCAAGGCTGCTGAGCGGTTGCTCACTGAGTTGAAGCGCACGCTTGAGATCGAGGCAGGCCGCGGGAACATCACCATCGGCCACTTCTTATCCGCGCGGAACTCGGGTGATAGTGAGGCATTAGCGCCTCAGACTCAGGAGGGAACAGGCTTTTACACGCTTCAGAAAGTCGTGGCCACTGGCGGCATGGGTGCGGTGCTCATGGCGCAGGATAACAATTTAGCACGCACGGTCGCATTAAAGGTAATGCTCAACAGCGCCGAGGCTAACGACGAGGCGGTTTTCAGTTTCGTGGCCGAGGCGCAGATCACCGGCCAGCTTGAGCACCCGAACATCGTTCCCCTCCACGACATCGGCGTGGCCGCTGACGGCACGATTTATTACACGATGAAGTTGATTGAGGGTCGCACGCTGCGCGACATTCTGAAAGACATTCGCGATGGCAACGCAGACACGATCAAGCGCTACCCCATCGGCAAGCTGCTTACGGTTTTCCAGAAGGTCTGCGATGGTATTGCCTATGCGCACTCGCGGGGTGTCATCCACCGTGACCTCAAGCCTGACAACGTAATGGTTGGTGCTTACGGCGAAGTGCTGATCCTTGACTGGGGTCTAGCGAAGGTGCTGCCGGAGTTCGGTCAGGCCGCCACGGAAGAGCCGGGCGGAGAGTTTTCCCGGCCGCTGCCGGGGGCGGCGGACACGGACTGGATGGCGACGATGACCGGTCAAGTGAAGGGTACGCCCAATTACATGGCCCCCGAGCAGGCCGAGGGCCGCGTGGACATTGACACGCGCTCGGACATCTACGCTCTGGGTGGGATTCTCTATTTTATCCTGACAATGCGTCCGCCAGTGACGGGCACGAGCTTGGACGAGATTCTCAAGCGTGTCATTTCGGGTGATATCGCCT
>VHDH01000076.1 GCA_016871445.1 Verrucomicrobiota bacterium
GGAACTACTGAAAGCCCTCGCGCACTTCCGCCACGCCAGACATGAGATTCTTCTTTTTCAAATCCTCGACCGTGACGAATTAGATTTCCCCTTCACGCACTGGACACGCTTCGAGTCGTTGGAGCAACCCGGCAAGCACCGGATGATTGACCCCGCACAATTTCGCGCTGCTTACCTCGACAACTTGGCGAAATTTCAGGACGAGCTGACCAAAGGTTGTCATCACCACCATATTGACCTCGTGCAAATGGTCACGGACCAACCTTATGCGGAAGCCCTGGCGCAGTACCTGACGCGGAGGATGGCGCAATGAAACGCCCAATGACTGAGGCTCGTGACCATCAATTTATTGCCCACTCGGGTGCGGCCGAGAGATCTCAATCCGACTCCGCGACGCATTTGGTCTCCGCCGGCATCGTGTCGTTTTGTCTGGTCATATTCCGGCAGCCATGACTTTCCTTAATTTCCTTCTCCTTGGCGGCATGGCGGCGGCGGCCATTCCGGTGCTGCTGCACTTCTTCAATCGCTCCCGTCCACGCGTCGTGCCGTGGGGCGCGATGCACCTGCTCGATGCCGCGTTTCAGGCGCACACGCGCCGGCTTAAGTTCGAGCAACTCCTTCTGCTGCTCGTGCGCTGCCTCATCCCGGTGTTGCTCGCGCTCTGCATGGCCCGACCAGTTCAAACCGGTATGCGCGCGCTGCTCGGCGGCGCGAAGACCTCGCTCGTCATCCTGCTCGATAACTCTTACTCAATGTCTGCCGGCGCGGGCGCAGCGGCGAATTTCGTGGAAGCGAAGGCCGCTGCAGTGAAACTCATTGAGCAGGCGGGCTCCGGCTCCGATGTCGCGGTCATCTTAATGGGTGGCACGCCCAGTCAACTGCTCGAAGCGCCGACGCTTGACGCTGTCCGCGTCACGAAGGCACTTGCGCAACTCGAAGCCACCTATGGAGCGGCGAATTTCCCTGAGTCGCTCGAACTTGCCGCCAACGTCGCCGCGCAGATGCAGCACGGGCTGAAGGAATTCGTCGTCCTCAGCGACTTTCAGCGCGTCAGCTTTAGCGCAGGTGAAGCGGCGGCCCGCGGGCGCGCGTTGGCCGTGTTGAAACGCTTGCCGGTCCCACCGCACTTGAACCTCCTCCACGTTGGTACTGAGGTGCCTGATAATGTCGCTGTTGAGTCGTTGGAGTTACCCAAGCTCGCGCTGGGTGTGAACCAGCCGCTCCAAGTCCGCGCCACGCTTCGCAATCTCGGCTCGCGCGCCTGGCCCGACGTGCACGTGTATTTCCGTGCTGACGGTCGCGAGCGCGGCGCGCAACAGATTGCCCTCGCGCCCGGCGAACAGCGGCAGGTGCTTTTCCCGCACGCCTTTGATGCTGCCGGCTTTCACACGCTCGAGGTCCACGCCGATGCCGACGCGCTTAAGGCTGACAACGTCCTGACCGCCGTCGTTAACGTATGGGAAAAAGTCCCTGCGCTCCTCGTCAACGGTGACCCCAGTTCCGAGCCGCTCAAGGGCGAGACCGATTACCTCGACCTTGCGCTCTCCCCTGCAATGAAGGCCGCGACCGGGGGCAGCGACCTCATCCTTCCGCGCGTCATCTTGCCCGGCGACCTCACGCCCGACGCACTGTCAAGGTCCCGCGTCGTCGTGCTTGCGAACGTCCGCCAGCTTGCTGATTCGCAAGTTGCTGCGCTCGCCAGTTTTGTTGCGAACGGCGGCGGCTTGCTCGTCTTCCCCGGCAACCGCATCAACACGGATTGGTACCATCGCACGCTGCGTGCGGCCGGTCTGCTGCCGCTGCCCTTTACCGCGCTCTCGGGCGGAATCGAGGAAGGGAAGCCACGCGCGAAAATCGTTCTGCAGCCCTTCACACATCCTGCGATGGAACTCTTCAACGACGCGCGCAACGGCAACCTCGCCGACGCTGAACTAAAGCTTTGGTTTCAGCTTGGCACGCGGCCGGAGCAAGCCGACTCCGGCCTCGCCGCGCTCGCGCAACTCAGCACCGCCGACCCGTTCCTTGTAGAAAAGAAGCTCGGCGATGGCCGGGTGCTGCAATGCGCCGTCCCGTGCGACGCTGACTGGAGCAACCTCCCCGTGCGCCCCGTCTTCGTGCCGCTGATGCAGCGGCTCGTCATTTACCTCGCCTCGCAAGCCCAGCCGCCGCGCAACGTCGAGGTGGGCAAACCATTGGCCGCATTTGTGTCTCGCGCGCACGTTGGGCGTAAGGCGCAATTCACTGCTCCAAGCGGCGAGCGTTACGAGGCAGAAATTACCGGTCGCGGCGCGCTGGGTTACGTAGAATTCGCTAAGACCGGCCTCCCCGGCACTTACACGTTCACTGCGCCCGACGGCGGCCCGACGCCGTTCGTTGTTACCACCGCGCGCACGGAGTCTGATTTGCGTCAGCTGACAGAGCCCGAGCGTAAAACGGTGGCGGAGTCGCTTGGCGCCACGCTGCTCACGTCCGTCGCCGACTACCAACAGATGGATAAAGACCGGCGCTTTGGCCGCGAAATCTGGCAGCCGCTGCTTTGGGCCGTGCTGGCGTTGTGCTTTAGCGAGCTGCTTTTAGTGCAGTGGTTTGGCAGGAGGAACAAATGACCAACGTCCAATGCGCATTTCCCAA
Source organism: Verrucomicrobiota bacterium (assembly GCA_016871445.1). Lineage (GTDB taxonomy): Bacteria > Verrucomicrobiota > Verrucomicrobiia > Limisphaerales > SXTU01 > SXTU01. The sequence continues at coordinate 2,632 of VHDH01000076.1, forward strand.
TGCCGTAACGCAATCCGAGTTTGGCGGCAGATTTTTGGTTATTGGCTATTTATCGGATATTTGGCCATCGGCCTTTGGGCATTCCCGCCATGACTGACCTACGTTTCAGTGGCGACTGGCGGTTGTGGGGCGGCGTGGCCGTTGGGCTGACGCTCGCGGTCGCAACATGGCTGCTTTACTGGCGCGAGACGCGGGCGCGTGCGGGCGCGGTGCGGTGGTTGTTGCCGACGCTGCGGGCGCTGGCGGTGCTACTGCTCGTGCTGATGCTCACGGGGCCGGTGCTGCACCATCGCAACCTCATCGGCGAGGTCGCGCGCATCCTTCTGTTCGTGGACGCCTCGGCCAGCATGAGCGTTACGGACCAGGAAATGGAGCTCCCGCGCAAACTTTTTATCGCGCAGCAGCTTGGTTGGCTCGCAACAAATAAATTCAACTCTGACCTTGGCGCCGCAGCCGCCGCGCTAGCCACCGCCCAAGAAACCGCCTCGCGCGCGAAGCCGAACCTCCCCGCGCCGCAGTTTCACGAGTTCGTGCGCGGCTTCGCGACGAACACGGCGAATGCAACCGAGTCGCTCGGCCAAGTCGGCAGCTCAGCCTGGGCGCAAGCCGGTTCGAGCGCCGGCAAGCTCAACACGGAACTCGCCGTGCCATCGCGCAAGCTGGCCGAGGCCGCTGTGGGCCGCGACCCAAACGTCACCGAACGCGAACTGGCGAGGCTGTCGGTCATCGCCGCACGCTTCGAGGCGGAATTACGCGTTGCCTTTACGAACCACGTTCTCGCGGTTGCGCAAAAGCGCGAGACGGACGTGTTGGCCGCGTTGCAGAAATTTGATGCGCTGACACGCTGGCAGAGGATGGAAGCCGCGTTGCTCGGCAGCACGGAGGGCGTCGCACAGCGGCTGGCGGCGCAGCACAACTTGGAAGTCATCGCGCTCGCGGACAAGAAGGCCGAGCCGGTGTGGCTGCCCGGCGAGCGCAAGCGTAACGAGCCGCCCAAGCCGCCTATCGCTTTCCCGATCGGGGCGACAAATATGAGCTCAGATTTGACCGAGCCGTTAAAAACGCGCGCGCTCGCGCTGCGCGAAGGCGAGCGCACAGCGGTGATTCTCCTCAGCGACGGTCAGCACAATGCCGGCGAGTCGCCTGTCGAGCTGGCGCGGTTGTTAGGCGCACGCAACGTTCCGGTATTTCCCGTCGGGGTTGGAATGCAGCAGCGTCCGCCGGACCTCGCGGTGCTTGCGGTCAAAGGCCCCGAGACCGTCGCGGCGGACGGGCGCGTGCGCGGCACGGTGGAACTGAAGGATGACATGCCGCCGGGTCGACCCTTCACGCTGCGCGTCGCGCACGGTGGACGTGTGCTGTGGACTCAGGAGCTCACCACGGATGGTAAGCACTTACGTTCGGTGGAGTTTGATTTTCCAGTGAAGGAATTGGTTGCGGACGAGTTGAGGCGTCAGGAAAAGGATTTACGCTTTGCAAGTATGCCGCTGCACTTCACTGCCGATGCAACGGTGCTGGCGGGTGAGAAAGATAGCGCAAATAACTCCGGTGCTTTGTGGGTGAACGCGACCACACTACGCCCGAAAGTGCTGTTACTTGATGGCCGGCCGCGTTGGGAGTTTCGTTACCTCCGCAACCTGCTGGAGCGCGATGACCGCTGGGAAGTCAATGCGATGCTCGCGGGTGCGGGCGGCGAGCAAAAGTTGTGGCCGCGCGGCAAACTCGCCGGGCAGTTCCCCGCCGACCGTGAAACGTTGTTTACTTACAATCTGATTGTCTTCGGCGACTTACCAGCCAACCAGCTGCGCGCGAATGAGTTGGAGTGGATTCGCGACTTCGTCGGGCAGCGCGGCGGCGCGGTTATCTTTGTGGACGGCCGGCAGGAGCGGATGGCCTTGCTGGCGTCGTCGGCGCTTGGGTCGCTCTTCCCGGTGAGTTTTGAGGGTAGGCCATTAGATGGCGTGCCGATGAACTTTCAGCTCAAGGCCACGGGCAGTTCGCTCACGCCACTCACGCTCACGAGCGACCCGCAGGAGAACGCTCGGCTGTGGTGGTTCCTGCCCTCGCCGCACTGGCTTGCGCCCGTGCGCGCGCTGCCCGGCGCGGAGACGTGGCTGGAGGCCGTGGCCGGCGAGACGCGGAGCGCGGCGGCGGTCTTCCGGCGTTACGGCGCGGGTAAGGTGTTGTATCTCGCATTTGATGAGTCCTGGCGTTGGCGCTACAAGGTTGGAGATCTGTACCACCAGAAGTTTTGGAATCAGACCGCCAGGTTTTTGATGGAGTCGCCGTTCGCCGTGCAAGACAAGTACGTCGCGCTGGACAGTGGTGCGTTAAACTACGAGCCGGGCGCGACGGCTGAAATCCGCACCCGTATCCTCGATTTGCAGGGTCGCGCGATGCCGCGCGCGAAGGCCGAGGCGTGGCTTCTGCGCGACGGCCGTAAGGTCGCCACGCTCCCGCTCACCGCAGATGAAAACGAGACGGGCGTCTACCGCGCCCGCACTGCGCCGCTCGCGGACGGCGATTACGAAGTGCGTGTGCGCGTCCAAGGCCTGCCGGAAACGGAGATGAAGGCCCGCACCGGTTTCGCCGTGCGCCGGGCCGCGACGGGCGAGTTGGCTGAGCTGAACTGCAACGAGCCATTACTCCGCGAGCTCGCCGTGAATTCGGGTGGCCGCTATTTCCGCGAGGAGGAACTGGGTACGCTCATTGAGCGACTTAAGCCCCTGAGCCAAGGCCGTGTGGTGGAAACCGAAACGGTGCTTTGGCAGAGCTGGTGGTGGTTCGGCGCAGTCATGCTCCTGCTGGCACTGGAGTGGGCGCTACGCAAGCGGGCGGGGATGATGTGAAACCGGGCGGGGTGTCGAGTTAGAGCGGTTTGCCAAGCTTTAGGCTGGTTGCAACACGCGCAGCGTCACGCTCTTCACGAATAGCTTCACCTTACCCCGGTAGTCCATCATGTGTGGGGCCTTCAGGTGGGCTTCCAACGCCGGCACATCGGCCCATTTCTCGATGATGGTCACAGTATCGTCGCCGAGGTGGTTTTGCACCGGGATGCTCGTGGGGCAGTTCACCGCCGGGCCGTATTCGAGGCAGCCTTGCTCGGCGTGGACGAGCGGCATGAGCGTATGAAACTCCCGCAGGAACGCGTCCCGCTGGCCGGGGTGAAGCTCGATGGTTGCAAGGACGTGAATCATAGGCGCGTATCAGCAACCGAGTTGCGCGGCGAGTCAAGCCGTTCTCCACGCTTCGACCACGCGCCAGCGACCGTCCAGATCGCGATGGAGTGCTGCTCGCGTCCAGCCTGCGTCGGTGAACAGCCGTTCGATGGCTTCCGCTTGCCCGTCCCCGAACTCGGCTAACAAACCACCGCCAGGGTTCAACCACGACGGGGCCTCACGCGCGAGCAGCCGATAAAAATCCAAGCCATCCGCGCCACCATCTAACGCGCTGACCGGGTCAAAGTCGCGCACCTCGGGCTGGAGCGTTGCGATGTCGGCCGTCGGGATGTAGGGGGGGTTCGACACGAGGAGGTCGAAGCGCAGTCCGGTTGGCAGGGCGCGGAAGCCGTCGCCGTGATGAAACCGAATACGACCAATGAAGCCATGGCGCTCAGCATTCGCCCGTGCGAGAGCCAGGGCGGCTTCGGATACATCCAGAGCGTGGATGCACGCCGTGGGGCATTGCGCAGCCAGAGCGACGGCCACGCAGCCGGTGCCAGTGCCGAAGTCAAGCAGCCCGGGCTCCGGAGCCCCGTAGCGCTTGAGCGCGGCGACTGCGAGTTCCACCAACGTTTCGGTCTCCGGACGTGGAATCAGCGCGGCCGGGCTGACGGTAAGTTCCAGCCCGCAGAAGGAAGTTGAGCCGACGAGATGTTGCAGCGGTTCGCGCTGGGCGCGGCGTTGCACCAGCGCGCGCACCACACTGAGTTCCGGTTCGGCCACCGGGCGGTCGTGGTTCAGGTAGAGTTGTAAGCGTGGCACCTTGAGCACGTGAGCCAGCAGCAACTCACTATGCAAACGCGGCGAGTCCACGCCGTGCCGTTGGAGGAACTCCGCGCCGCGCTGGATGACTTCGTTGACCGTCACATAAGCAGGTTAGCTGGGCGGTGGGGAACACCGAAGGTATTTTCTGGCTGCGACACTGGAGGTTGAAGTTGTGGCTTGCACCTGGCATGGCGGGAGGGCAAACCCTTCCAACTCGTTTCCGAAATTTTGCTCGTGAAAGACGATGCAATGAGCCGCGACATACGCTTGGGCTGTCCTGTGGGGCGGGCCTTGGAAGTGATGCGCGTGCCGGCATCTGTCCGCGGGCACGAAGGCCCTGCGCCGCGTTCGCATTATTGGCGGCAAATGACCTCGGCTAAAGTAGGCAATCCCAGTGGGGCCCTGAGTTCAAGCAGCGCGCCGTTCAATTGGCTTCCCCGTCGTGCGTCCGCCGCCTAGATTTGCGTCGTGCCAGAATCGATCTCCATCATTGTCCCCGTCTTCGAGGAGACGGACAACGTATTGCCGATGGCGCGCGAGGTCGCGGCGGCATTTGCCGCCGTGCCGAACGACTGGGAGCTGGTTTTCGTTGACGATGGCAGCCGCGATGCGACGTGGGAGAAGGTCTGCGAGGCCGCGCGCACCAACCCGCGCGTGCGCGGCATCCGGCATACGCGCAACGCCGGGCAGAGCGCCGCGTTATGGACGGGCATTTCGCAAACGAGCCGGCCGTTACTGGCCACGCTCGATGGTGATTTGCAAAACGACCCCGCCGATCTGCCGCGCCTGCTCGCCGAGTTGGAGTCGTGCGATTTGGCGTGCGGCTGGCGGCAGAACCGCCAGGACAATTTCGTGCGGCGGGTGTCGTCACGCATCGCGCGCGCAGCGCGGGGCGCGGCGCTAGGCGCGGATTTTCGCGATACGGGTTGCGCGTTGCGTGTGTTCCGGCGCACGGCATTGGCGGGCGTGTTTGGCTTTAATGGGTTGCACCGCTTCCTGCCAATCCTTGTGGCCGGCGGCGGCTTCCGCGTGCGCGAAATTCCAGTGAGCCACCGGCCGCGCGTGGCCGGCGTCTCGAAGTATGGCGTGTGGAATCGAGTGTGGCGTGGCCTCTACGATTTAGTCGCCGTCGCGTGGTATCAGCGGCGGCGGCTGCCGGTGGTGCCGGTCGAGCACACGCCGGCCCGGTGAGCTGGTTTCAGCCGGTTATGTTGCTGGACTTCACGCGGCTAAAAGCAGGCCATGACTTAGCGAGATAAGTTTGATGGCGTGCAACTCGCGAGCAGGTTTACAAACCCCAAGCGCATCAGGGAGTTTAGGCCCAAGCTGATTAACTGTTCAGAGACGGACTGGGCGCAGTCTTAATTGAAATCCAGCAGCTGCCAGATGGCCTTCGCCGCTCGGCTGTTTGCGCCTGTAGAACCGAGCGAAGCGATGATACTGGCGAGCTTACCCTGGATTTCCTTGCGTCGTTCTGGACTGTGTAGCAGTTCCAGCGCGGCTTCGGCGAGGTTCTTTCCCGTAGCGGCGTCTTGCACGAACTCGGGGAACACGGTTTCGCCCGCAAGCAGGTTGGGCATCGCGAGATGCTTGACCGTGACGATGCGCTTGCCGATCTGGTAGGTAGTCCACGAGGTTTTGTAGAGCGCGAGAGTCGGCACCTCAAAGAAGGCGCACTCCATCGTCACCGTGCCGGTGGAAGCAATGGCGAGGTCGGCCGCGCGCAACGTCTCCGGTAGTCCGCCCACTTGCACGTCCAGCCCGCGAGCTACCTGCCGGGCGAGGTTGCGCGCTTGCTCGAGCGTAGGGACTTGGATTTCTGGAAGTCCTTTTTTATCCATCGCAAACGGCCGACAATGCCGTGCGAATACCGGTAACAGTTGTGCTGAGGGCAACACCACACGGAACTCGCTGTCCACCTCTGCGCCAATGCGCCGGGCCGCCTCCAGCATCGGTGGAAGATGCCGCGTTAGTTCGCCGGGTCGGCTACCGGGCAGTAGCACGGTGAGAAATTTATGCGCCGCCGGTTCAGTTGTCGGGGCTCGCTGCTCGCGCCAAGCGGCGTGCCGGTCCAACAGCGGATGACCGACAAATTCAACCTTCAAGTCTGGCGCATGTTTCGCATACCAGTTTTTCTCAAAGGGAAAGATGGACAACAGTAGGTCATAATCGTCCGCCATTCCTGTCGCTCGGCCCGGCCGCGAGGCCCAAACCTGAGGCGAAACATATTGCACGATGCGCGGGTTCCATTTGCCCTTGCTGCGCGCTGCGCGTTGGCGCACCGCCCGGGCAAAGCGCCGGTTGAAACCGGAAAAATCTACGCACACCAGCAGTTCGGGTCGGCGCTCCTCGGCAAACTCCAATAGGTCGGCGAACATGCGCCGGAACTTGGCGTAGTTCTTGACGACCTCCCATAGTCCGATGACCGCGTGCTGAGTCAGATCCACGGCCAGTTCCATGCCGGCGGCCTCCAGCTTCGGCCCGCCCGCGCCAAAGAAGCGCAGCACCGGCTTCGTCGGGTGGCCGTGGGACTGCGCTTCCGTGCGTACCGCCTCGACCAACTCCGCCGCCAGCGCGTCGCCGCTCGGCTCCCCGGCGATAATCATGATTTTTTTTTCGGCCATGCGTTCAGACCTGTTTTGCTGCGAGGCGCTCAGCCATCGCATTACCCGCCAGCCAACCCGTCGTCCAAGCGGCCTGGAAGTTGTAGCCGCCCGTGATGCCGTCAATGTCCAGCAACTCGCCGGCAAAATACAAGCCGGGGCAAACGCGGCTCGCCATCGTCTTAAAGTCCACCTCGTCCAGCCGCACGCCCCCGCAAGTCACGAATTCATCCTTGTTTAGGCTCTTGCCCGTCACGGCGAACTCCGACTCCGTCAACTGCCGCGCCAGGGCATGTAACTGCGGCTTTGCCAACCCGGCCCATTGCGTCTGCTCGGTTATACCTGCCGTTTTCACCAACCTCTCCCATAACCGCGATGGCAGCCCACCGAGGGGTGCGTTTAGTACGCGCTTCGCCCCGGTCAGTTCGCGCTGTGCTTGAGCAAGCGCGATAACCATGTCGAAGTTGTGGTCCGGCAACCAATTTACCCGCAGGAAAAATTTATAGTCGAAGGCCGCTAGCTCCCGCGCGCCCCAAGCGGATAAACGCAAAATCCCCGGCCCGCTCAGGCCCCAGTGCGTGACAAGCACGGGCCCGGTCTCTTTGAGTTTTACCCCCACCACACTCACCGTCGCGCGCTCCACCGCGAGACCAGACAAACCTTCCAGCCGCTGGTCCGCGATGTGGAACGTGAAGAGAGACGGCACCGGCGGCTCAATCGTATGCCCAAGCGCCGCCGCCAGCGACCCCGCCACCGCTGCGCGGCAACCGCCCGTCGCCAGCAGCAACGCGTCGCAATCTAAACTCCTAGGAGACGACGTGAGGAGTCGCTTATTGTGATCCGACTTCCATGCTCCCATCGCGGGAGTGGGTTGAGGTGACGGATTACTTGCGCCGGCAGACAAGCCAAGTCTAAAACCGCCTTCCGCCCTCCGCTGCACCTGATCTACGCCGCAATTCGTTCGCACCTGGACGCCGGCTTTGCGCGCAGCCTCCATCAGGCAATTAATAACCGTCTGCGACTGATCTGTGGTGGGGAACATCCGTCCATCCAGTTCCGTCTTTAGCGCCACACCGCGCGCCTCGAACCACCTCACCGTGTCCGTTGCCTGAAACCGATGGAACGCACCGATCAGCGCCGGTCCACCACGTGGATACCGCTTCGCAAGTTCCTTCGGCTCGAAGCATGAGTGCGTCACGTTGCACCGCCCGCCTCCGGAGATTTTCACCTTCTGAAGAAACTGCGGCCCGCGCTCCAGCACCGTTACCAAGCCGCGCCCCGCCAGCGCCTCCGCGCACGTGATGGCTCCGAAGAAACCGGCCGCGCCGCCGCCCACGATCACGACGTCACGCGTTTTCACACTCATGAGTTGGACCCAGCCGCGCTGATTTGCCGCGTGATCTCAAACGCCACGTCCAGCGCGTGCTTGGCTGATTCACCGCTGACTTTTGGCGTGCGGCGTTCGCGGACGCACTCGACGAAGTGCGCCAGCTCCAGCTTGAGCGGCTCGTCCTTCGCGATGGGCACGGGCTCGCGCACGATCTTCTTCCCCGCAAATTCGCTCACGATGGCCGAGTCGTTCGCGGACAAGAGCATCTTAAGCAATGAGCTTTTTTCCGCGTCGTCGCCGGCCAGCCGGAAAATGAAGCCCTTCTGCTCGCGGTAATCCAACGATATGTAACTGGGCTGTGCGCCGCCGCTGAAGACCCGGATTTTGCGCAGCCGCTCCGGGCTGATACGGCTAGCGGTGAGGTTGGCCACGCAGCCGTTGGCGAAGCGCAGCCGTGCGTTCGCGATGTCCTCGGACTTGCTCAAGACCGGAATGCCCACGGCATCCACGCTCACCACCGGCGAGCGCACGAAGGCCAGCACCACGTCGAGATCGTGGATCATCAGGTCGAGTACGACGCCGATGTCCGTGCTGCGTGCGGGGAAAGGCGAGAGCCGGTGGCATTCGATGAAGCGCGGCTCCGGCGCGGCGGTTTCGAGGTAGCTGAAGACCGGGTTGAACCGCTCGACGTGCCCGACTTGGAGCACGAGCGCCCGGTCGTGGGCGAGTTGCACGAGTTCCGCCGCCTGCGCGGAGTGCTCGGTCATCGGCTTCTCCACAAGGATATGTCGCCCGGCTTCGAGCAGGGACTTCGCGATGTTGAAGTGCGTGGTCGTGGGCGTGACGATGCTGAGGGCATCGCTCGCCACAGCAGCTTCGGCGATGGAGGCAAAGGATCGCGTGCCGTGCGCGGCGGCATGCTTGCGGGCGGCCTCGGGATTCGCGTCAAAGACGCCAACGAACTCGACCTGGCCCGCGCGCGCCAAGTCAGCGTAAATCCGGGCGTGCTCCTTGCCCAACGAGCCAGTACCGATGACGGCGACGCGAATTTTTTCAGCAGCCATGGATGGAGTGTGCCAGCACCACGCCGTGGCTGACAACGCGCGGGTTTATGGCCATCGGTCGCAAGCCTTGGGGCGAATTGGCGTCCCGGCGTGCAGAACGCTTGTCGCGCCGCCGGCTTCTGTTACTTTCCTGCCGATGTCAATGCGCTTACTTCTCGGGTTGTTGGTCGGCTGGGGCTGTGTCTCGGGGCGCGCGGCGGAGCGGTTCTTCGATTTCTCCCAGTTGCCGGCGGGTAAGCCGCCCGAGGGCTTCGTGAGCGCGCTGACCGGCGCGGGTGCCCCGGGGGATTGGAAGATCGTGTTGGCTGAGACCCCGACTGCCTTCCAGCCGTTGACGGGCGGCGCGCCGCGCGGTGGCAAGCAAGGCGTTTTAGCGCAGCTCTCGACGGATGCGACGGGTGAGCGGTTCCCGGTGCTGGTGTTTGAGCAGGAGGATTACGGCGACTTCACTTTCACTACAAAGTTTAAGTGCGTCGAAGGCCAAGCCGAGCAGATGGCGGGTGTTGCGTTTCGTTACCAAGACGCCAAAAACTACTACGTCGTTCGCGCTAGTTCATTGGGCAACACGTTCCGGTTTTACAAGTTTGTAAACGGCGATCGCAGCCCGCCCATCGGGCCAGAAATCGCCATCCCGCGTGGGGTATGGCAAGAAATGACCATTGAGTGTAAAGGCAACCAGATCCGTTGCTTGCTTAACGGCCGTGAGGCCATGCCAACTATCACGGATAACTCCTTTAGGTTTGGAAAGATCGGCTTTTGGACTAAGTCGGACTCAATCAGCCACTTCGCCGATGCCAAGATCACCTATGTCCCTCGCGAGACGCTCGCCGTCACGCTTGTGCGCGAGGCCCTAGCGAAAAAGTCCAGCGTCACGGGGGTGGTCATCTATGCCCCGCGCGCCGCGAACCAGCAAGCACGCGTCATCGCCAGTCATGACGCAAAGGCCGTCGGCACGCTCGGCACCGAAGTAGAGCGCGACGTCATTGCCAAAGATGTGATGTACACCGGCGAGGACAAGCCACGAGGTCTGATGCTGGTGACTTTGCCTTTGCACGACCGCAACGGCGAAGTGATTGCTGCCGTGCGCGTCGAGTTAAAATCTTTTATAGGCCAGACGGAAAAGAGTGCCATTCTTCGCGCTATGCCTGTGGTTAAGCGCATGGAGCAGCGCATCAAGGATGGTAAAGACCTTATCGAATGAGCGTGGCGGCGACCTTCGCGGGCGGCACCCCGGAGGAGGTGGTTGCCTTTCTTGCGGAACAGCGGCAGCGGCTCAAGCCCCTCCGCCGTGTGGTGGTGGCCCTTGACCAGACGCGCGTGGTGGACGTGAACCGCAGCGAAGTGGTTTTTCCTGCCGTGACGTTCGGGCATCCGTTGCTGGAGACTGTGCTGCGCGAGGCCGGCGCATCCTACGATCCGGCCAACTTCAACACGCCGCCCACCGGCCAGCAGACGCGGGAGTTCGGCTGCACGGCGCGTTACCCGTGGGCGCATGACCGCATATTGTGAGGGCGTTAACGCGGGCTTGGCTGGTATGAAGTCGTTTTTCTGCTCATCCTCGGCGGTCTTCCAATCGCCCTTCGACACGGGGTGATGCCTCTTCCTTGGCGACCAGTAGCAGGATGCTGACTTGCGTTGATTATCTTTGGAGGCAAGCATCTTTGAAGCTTGCCTATGAAGTTACTGTTGTCGGTTGTTGCCGTGCTCCTCTGCCTCCACCAGCTCCATGCCGCTGCCGCGCCGCCGCCCGCGCGGCTCCAACTCCAATCCGGCGACCACATCGCGTTGATCGGCAATGCGCTGGCCGAGCGAATGCAGCACGACAATCACTGGGAAACGCTGCTTCACCAGCGCTTCCCGAGGCTCAACCTCGTCGTCCGTAACCTCGCCTTTACCGCCGACGAGGTGGACATCAAGACGGAAATCTCCATCGAGAATTCCTCCTACTCGAAGGGCGACAAGGTGCTGCCTGCACGGCTGCGCTCGCAGAACTTCGGCTCGCCGGACCAGCATCTCGCGTTCAGCAAGGCCACAGTCGTGCTGGCCTGCTTCGGCTTTAACGAGTCCTTCGCGGGGCCGGCGGGCGTGGCGAAGTTCAAGGCTGACCTCGCCCACTTCATCGAGCACACGCGGAAGCAAAATTACTCTGACGCTGGTGCGCCCCGGCTCGCGCTCGTCTCGCCCATCGCACATGAAAACCTCGGCAATCCAAATCTCCCCGACGGCAAGGCAAACAACGCGAACCTCAAGCTCTACACCGACGCGATGGCTGAGGTCGCGCGCGCACAGGGAGTGCCGTTCGTGGACTTGTTCACGCCGACGCTGAAGGCTTACGCCAGTTCGCCGTTCCGGTTCACCCACAACGGCATCCACCTCAACACCGATGGTCACAAGGCGGTCGCCCGGCTGCTGGACGAGGGGCTTTTCGGCAAGGTCGGTGCGCCGCCTGACTTCAGCGACAAACTCCGCACCGAAGTCACCGAAAAGAATTTCCAGTGGTTCAATCGGTATCGCGCCGTCAACGGCTACTACATCTACGGCAAGCGCTCGCTGGTGAAGTTTAGCGACGGTGAGCAAAGCAATGCCCATGTCATGGAGCGCGAGCGCGCCGTGCTCGACGTGATGACCGCCAACCGCGACGTCCGCGTGTGGAAAGTCGCGTCAGGTGAAGCTGTGCCCGTGGTAATTGACGACTCGAACGTCCCGCCGTTCCTCCCCGTAAAGACGCACTTCGGCGCAGGCCGCGTGGACCGCGCGAAGGCGGCCAATCCGATTCAGAAGGTCGGCATGAGCAGCAAGTCCGGCGAGGCCGACGCCATCGCTTACCTGCCGTCCGCTGAGGCGCTGAAGCAGTTCAAGCTCGCGCCCGGCTTCGCCATCAACTGCTTTGCCTCCGAGGAGCAGTTCCCGGAAATTGCCAATGCTGTGCAGATGGCTTTCGACGCTCGTGGTCGCCTGTGGGTCTGCACGATGCCCAGTTACCCTCAGTATCAACCGCTCGTGGACCGTGTCGGCATCCGCTCCATGCCCGACGACAAGCTCGTGATTCTCGAGGACACCGACGGTGACGGTAAGGCCGACAAGTCCACCATCTTCGCGCGCGGCTTGCATGTGCCGACGGGCTTCGAGTTTTACAACGGTGGCGTGCTTGTTGCCCAGCAGCCGGACCTCGTCTTCCTCAAGGACACCAATGGCGACGACCTCGCGGACTTTTCCGAGCGCGTGCTCGGCGGTTTTGACTCCGGCGATTCACACCACTCGATCAGCGCCTTCACGCTCGGGCCGGCGGGTGAGCTTTACATGCTGGAAGGCACGTTTTTTTACACGCAGGTCGAGACGCCCTACGGCCCGGTGCGAAATCACAACGCCGCCGCTTACCGCTTCGAGCCGCGCACGGCGAAGTTCGAGGTTTTTGTCAGCTATGGCTTCGCTAACCCGTGGGGCATGACCTTCGATCGTTGGGGTCAGCCGTTCATCGCAGA
>VHDH01000077.1 GCA_016871445.1 Verrucomicrobiota bacterium
CTACACGGTGCTCGAGGTTCGTGCCGTCACACCGCGCGGCAGCAAGGAGAAGTCGGGCCGTGTCATCCGCGTCTCGCTGACCGACGGAAAAATCCTCGACCCCAACGCCGAGCTGGAAGGCGACAAGAAGCCGCTCGCCATCTTCCCGCCGGGCGCGGACGTGCTGGTGAAAGTCGCGGTCAGCGGCGCTTTTGTCGCCCGGAAGATCGTCCTTTTCGACCGCGCCACGCGTCTCGGCGAGGCGCCCGTAGTCTCCGGCAAGGCGGAACTGCAAGCGGGCAAACTAGCGCCGGGTTTTCACACGCTCATCGCGCAGGCCATCGGGGCGGACGACCGCATGGAGCTATCGCGACCGGCGACCATTTTGATCCAATCACCGAATTAGCCGCCCTCGCGAGGGTGCGGGCAAACTGCCATGCGCCGAGGGATTGGCCAAGGCGGGGCGCTTTGAGAGCGCCCCCTGGCAATTAAAACAACTCCGCAATCGGCTTGGCGGAATTCTCGAGATACTGCATCGGCCGGCCGTCGGGAGTTTCGTATTGCTTGCGGGGGTCGAGGCCGAGGGACTGGCAGACGGTGGCGTGGAATTCCTGCGCACTGATGGGGCGTTCGATGACTTCCGCTCCACCATCGTCAGTCTTGCCAATCACCTGGCCTCCCTTGATGCCGCCACCCGCCATCCATGCGGTCCAAGCCTTGGCGTAGTGGCCGCTGCCGAGCGATTGATTGTAGCCCGTGCCGAGGTTGGGTGTCCGGCCGAATTCGCTCAGGCACATGACCAGTGTGGATTCCAACATGCCGCGGTCGTGCAAATCGGCGAGAAGGGATGCCATGCCTTGATCGATGTAGGTGCGCCCCGGAATCTTCTTTTGGGCTCCGCCGTGATCGTCCCATCCATTGACCATGATCTCGACGAACGGGACGCCGAACTCGACGAGCCGCCGTGCGAGGAGACACGCCTTGCCAAAGGAATGGGCGGTTCCGTATGCCTCGATGGTTGCCGGGCTTTCCTTCCCGAGGTCGAAGGCGCCGGCCTTGTTCGAGTGCAACAATTGCAGGGCTTTCTGTGTCGCCGCGTGCTGGGAGCCCGCCCCCGGAGATTGATAGGTGTCGAGGTACCGGCGATTCAGCTGGTTGATAAGATTCGCGCTGGCATCAAATTCAGCCATTCCGACGCCGGGCTGCATGAATTCCAAGCCGCGGCCCGGGTCCTCGACCGTGACTGGTGCATGGCGGGCGCCGACATAGCCGGGATGCGGCCGATGCGGCCGGACACCGAGGCCATCGACTGAACCGCCGACGATATAGACGAAGTTGGGAAGGTCCGCATCCAGCCGGCCGAGTTGCTCGGAGGCAACGTTGCCGGTCGAGGGCCGCCGCACGGACGGGTTTGGCAGGTAGCCGGTGTGCATCAGGTGGTCGGCCGCCTCGTGATTGGAGTTTCCCGTGGACATGCCGCGCAACAGCGCGACGTGATGCATCTGTTTGGCGAAGCTCGGGAACGATTCGGCGATGCGGATGCCGGGAACGGACGTCTCGATGGTGGGCACCGGCTGATCACGCTCCGGGACGTTGAATGTGTGATGCTGGCTGAGCCCGCCTTTCATGAAAATCATGATGCAGCCTTTGCCCTTGGCGAGGGAGCGCTGCGAATCGTTCCGCGGTGCCGCGAGGGCGAGTCGCGGCAATATCCACGACGACAGAGGGAGGAGGGCCGGGGCGGCGGCGAAACGCAGCCAGTCGCGACGGGAAAGGGTCTCGTTAGATTGGGGCATGGCGGGAGGGTTAGTGGTTCAGTGAAAACTCGCTCGAGTTGACCAAGGCCCATAGCAGGCGGTTGTACATCTCCCGGGGTTCCGGGTGGCTCCTGGCAAAGGCGACGAAATCAGCCCGTTCCTCGGCGAGCGGAAGCCGGGCGTATGCGGCGATGAACAGGTTCTCAATCATCGCCTCGGGCCGGGCGTCGAGCTTCATGAGCCGTTCGACCAGCGCGCCGCCTTTGTTAAAAACCGGCTGGTTGAGGACCCGAAGCGACTGCGGCACGCCTGTGACGAACTCGGTCGGATCCTGCACGGCCGACATTCCGCGAAAGAACTTCGCGAATTGCTCCCGCGGATCGGGCTGCGTGGGCGGCGCCTTTTTTCCCTTCCCGGTCTCGGGCTTGGGCACCGGGATTTCCGGCACCTCGAGCACAGTGCACAGGGAGTCGTACAGCGCTTCCGGGCTTAGTACCTTGCCGGTCATGTGGCTGAAGAGCTTGCCATCGTTTTTGTTCCCAGGGAGCGGCTTGCCTGTGCGTTGGTAGGTCTGGCTGTTGCAAATGCAGCGTATCAGGTGCCTTTGATCGAACTTCGACGCAATCGCTTCACTGGCGAGCAGTCGCAGGATTCCCGGATGCGTGGGCGGGCTGGTTTTATTAAAGTCTGCAAAGTCCGCGACAAAACCGTGACCGAAGAACTGCCCCCAGATGCGATTCACGTAGGTCCGGGCAAAGTACGGATTTTCGGGGGCGAGCAGCCAGTCTGCAAAGGCCGCCCGCCGCCTGTCCTTCAGGGGATCCAATGTCGGTGGCGGTCCACCCGGGAATCTGGCCTGAACCCGGGTGTTTCGATGGCGGGCCTCCTCGCTGTAGATATTCAGGGTAACCATTGTCGGTGGCTTCCCTGACTTGATCACAATCGGCTCATCGCTCAGGCCGGTGGTGTTAGGGACGCCGTTGCCGCCGAGGCCGCCAAAGAACGCCGCCATTCCCCAGTAATCAGTCTGCTCGAAATCCTGGAAGGGGTGGTCGTGGCACTCGGCGCAATGCAGGCCGATTCCCATGAATACCTGCGCCGTCACGCTCGTGGTCGTGACGGGGTCCAACTGGCCCATGTTCTGGGCTGTGTACACGAAGTACTGGGCCTCGACCGGTATGACCTTGTTATTACCTTTCTCCTTAAATGAAGGCACGTTCACCGCGAGCATTTCATGCACGATCTCGCCCCAACCGACGCCATCGTTGAGCTTGTTCCCCATCCAGTCGCGAAAGCCGGCTGCGTTCGGTTCGCGTTTATCGTTGACGCGAAAGACGTTGAAAATGTTGATCCATATCTCCGCGAAGTGGCGGCCGTAGTCGGGCCGGGACAGCAGGTCGTCGATTAACCGGGAGCGCTTGTCGGGTTCCTTGCTCTCGAGAAACTGCCGGGCCTCGTCCAACCGGGGAATCCGGCCAATGATGTCGAGATAGACACGCCGCAGAAACTCGCTGTCTGCCGCGATTGGAGAGGGTGGAATCATCGCCCGCTTTAGCTGTTCCTCGATCCCGCGGTCGATGGCGGCCGCGACCTCGGCAGGCTTTCGCGGAACTGACTGCTCGTGATGCGGCGGCGTATCGGCAGACGCCGGCGGCCTGGCGCCCGCCGCGATCCATCCTTGCAGGATGGCTCGTTCCTCGGCGGTCAGTTTGAGATCCGTTTTCGGCATCTTATCCGTGGAAACCTTCTCCCAGATCAGGCTCGCCTTGACATCGCCCGGCTTGACGGCGGGCCCCGTCTTGCCGCCCTTCAGCAGCGAGGCGTGAGTCCGCAAGTCGAGTTCGTTCTTCCGGTGAACGCCGCCGTGGCATTGAAGACACTTGTTAGTCAGGATGGGCAGTAGATCCCTGCCAAAATCGGGGACGCGTTCGCTGCCTGATGTCTCCTGGGATAGGACGTGCCCTGACGAAAAGAGAACAAGGACGCAGGCTGATAGCTGTAAACGAAGCACGGAGATACCTCGTCGGCTGCCGGTTGCTGGAAGGGTGGCTGTCTTTTTCACGGGCTACTTGCGTTTTGGGTTATCTTCGAATCTCCCCTCGACCCGCACCGGGTCCAGAGACGGCACATATCCGCGCAATTCGCCGCGAGGCGCCAATCTTCCGACGAATGGGCGGCTGGGAATCTTGTTCCTATCGGTGATGCTGACCTCGGGCGGGAGTATCTTGCCAGTTACCAAATCAAAACGGACCACCCGCCGATGGCCGAGGACTTCGGGGCCCGCGTCCTTTAGCTTGTGCCGGGTGTCGCCGTTGGCGCCTATCACCACTTCGAGCACGGTGTAATCGGGACTCACGCGAAAATAGCGCATCCCAGCCCGCGGCGCCTCACCGCCATTGGTTACCGCGTCGGGGTACTCGACCGACCAGTAGAGGTTGCCGTGAACCCAATTCACATAGACCCATTCCTTCGAATCGAGAATCTCCTTCAGACCCATGCGCGAGACAATCTCACCTGTCTTCCGGTAAACAATAAGGCGGTCGGCAAATGACGGATGATTCCGAAGCGCTTCGGCATCGACGTCCTTCTGCTTCGTGGGCGGGCAGGCGAAACTGCCACCATTCCACACGGCAAATGTCTCGCCGCCGGGTGCGACGAAGACATGGGCGTAGGTGGTGTCGAAATGCCCGACTCCCATGATGCCGTGCAGCTTGCCGCTCAGGGTCTTGCCTTCTTTGCTGTCCTTCCAAGTGTATCTCCATTCGCCGACGGCCCCTTTTTCCACGGGTGCGATGTAATCGGCCGTGACCACGTAGCGGCCATCCATCGACTGGCACCCATCAACATAGGCAATCCGGGTATGGCCGGCCAGGACGAAGGATGCGGAAAGAAGCAGGAGGAGGAAAGTCCCCGCCAGGTGCCATGAAAAGCGCTTCATGGCTTCGCGGAAGGAACCGTTGCCGCTTTGCGACGCGCTGCTTCCGTCTTCAGGAACTCGACGACGTGGCAGGAATGCGACGCCATGAGCGTTGCGGCCAATTCAGCTTCGCCGCTTCCCAGCGCGTCCGCGATTGGGAGATGTTCGCGGGCGATTGCCACGGGGTCGAACGTTTTCAAATACTCCATCGTCCAGCGCGTGCGCACTTGGAAGAAGAGCGAGTCCCATGTCTTGAGCAGCACCGTATTGCCGGCTGCTTCCACGATGGTGCGGTGGAAAATCTGATTGTGTTCCTGGAAGGCTGCGAGGTCACGCCGCTCCGCCGCCTCGACAATTGCTTCCGCTGTCCGGCGGAGATTGGCGCAGCACCCTTCCAACTTCGGCGCGGCCTGACGCGCGGCGAGCGTCTCGAGTGCCGCACGCACTTCAAATGCCTCCGTGGTCTCATCGAGCCGCACCTCCCGGACCGACGCGCCTTTGTTATTCTGCGCCTCGAGCACGCCCATCGCGACCAACTCACGGATTGCCTCGCGCACCGGTGTCGCGCTGATGGAAAACTCCTTCACGAGCGTGAACTCGACCACCCTCTGCCCCGGAGGCAATTCCCCCCGGGCAATGCGATCGAGCAGGGTATCGCGAATGAATTCCCGGAGGGATTGAACTGGTGGAGCCTTCGGGCGGGCAACTCCTCCCAACGAGTCAGGGGCGGCGCGAGTCACCGTGGCGGGGACGATCGCATTGGCTGGCGCAGGCATAATGGATTAAGCATAATCCATTGACAGGTAGGCACGCAATGTCTTTTTTCGCCCCACCCCAGTCACCCGTGAAAAGCATTCCCGCATCTCCCAGCGGCGCCTTGGCGTGCGCGACACTCGCCCTGATCCTCCCGGCTGCGATGTCCGCTTTTTCACTCGCCGATGCCGCGCCCGCACCGCTTGCGGCCACCCTCCGCCCATTCCTCGCCGACTATTGCGTGAGCTGCCATGGGGCCGAAAAGCAGAAGGGCGACATCCGGCTCGACGGGCTCAAGCTCACCGGCGATCTGTTCAAGCGCGCTCCGGAGCGCGTGCTTGCCTGGAGCGACGGTTTCCCCAAGCCCGTCGTCGAGGCCGCGGCGATGACCGCGAAGGTGCCATTCGCCTATGCCTGGGAATTCACGCCGGCCGAGGAGAAGGAACGCCACACGCTCCGGGAGGCGAAGTTCGACCTACGGAAGAGCCAGCCCACGCCGCCGCTGAACCTGTCGTGCCGAGCCAACACGTATGGCTTCCCGCACGGGGTGTACTCGAAGTTCAACTTCTTCGCTTTCTATCTGGATCGGTGCATTGCCCAACGACTGCCGAAGGAACTCCCCGAGCCCGGCAAGCCGGTCATCCTGAAGCCGTGGGTCACGGCGGACGGGTGGGCCGGGGATTACAACGAGATCGGCAACTGGAACGCCATCGCTCCCGCAAAGGATGCGAAAGGAATGGTCGATCCGCAGTGGCTGCCGGACGAGTACTCGGCTTGGGCGTGGCGGGCGTACCACACGCATCGTCCGGAGATCCGCCTCACCGCTCCGATCGTGGAATATCGCAAGTCGGGCGATCGGAAGGACTGCGGCTTCGGGTTTGGTCCTGCCATGAAACCCGGCACGCCGCTGGCGTTCGCGGCCGAGGGTACCGGCGAGTTCGCGCAGGTCGAGTTCCGCGACGGTGACCGACTGCTTGGCGTCTCGGACAAAGCGCCGTGGAAGCTCGACGGGGTGAAGTTCGACCGCGGATTGCACGTTCTCATCGCGGTGGGCGTGAAGACCGACGGCACCCGCACCAGCAGCCGCCCGGCGTTGCTGGTCGTGAAATGAACGTAGTAGCGGTGCGGCGCAAGCCGCCCGGTGCGTCACCCCGGGGAACCGGACGGCTCGCGCCGTGCCGCTACAAACATTCGGCGTGGCTGGAAACCCCAGCAACGTGCCACAGAAACTGTTGTGCTCATTGCACTTACGGCCTCAATGCCGCCCGGCGGGGTTGCGTTTCATGACTCCCACGAAACCGGGCCAGAGAAAAAATCGTGGCAGGTTTCGACGGCTGGCGTAATTAATTGAGGTGACGGCGACAGGAATATGAAGAACGTCCCCACGCAGAAGCGGAACGACGCAAGCCGTTCGTTGCCGCCACGCCCGCGGCTACGCCGACCCGGCTCACAACCGCCACTGGGATTTCTGCAACGGCTGGGCGACGCAACTGCTGCGGGAATACGCGGCATTGAGGAAGGAGTAGTCGCGCGGATGGATCACCGCCGCATAGCCCCGCTTCCTTATGAAACCAACTCCGCATCTCTCCATCCTCTGCGCCGCGCTCCTTCCCGGGCTTTGCGCACCTTCGCAGGGCGCGACGCGCTTCGATGATCACCGTGAAGTAGGGCGCACCCCATGCCTGCGATGATGTCCGAGTCTGTCACGCGACGGGATTCCGCCGCCGGTTCCCAGCGAACCGCCGTCGCAGCGTGGGCCGTGCTGTTCGGGGTGTTGCTTCTCCATCGCCCTGCTGACGCGGCGGACGCTACACGGTCGCTTCCGCCAAATCTCATCGTCATCCTCGCCGATGACCTCGGCTACGGCGACCTCGGCTGCTTCGGGCAGAAGCAACTGAAGACACCGCGGCTGGATGCGATGGCGGCGGAAGGGATGCGCTTCACGCAGTTTTACGCGGGCGCTCCGGTCTGCGCGCCGTCGCGGTGTGTGCTGCTCACGGGCAAACACGCGGGGCGCGCGGTCGTCCGCGGCAACTCTACCCGGCCCATCGTCATCCAGCCGGGCGAGCCGACGGTTGCGTCCGTCCTCAAGGCGGCGGGCTATGCGACAGCGTGCATCGGCAAATGGGGCGTCGGCACTCCGGACAATCTCACCAATCCCAACGACGTGGGATTCGATCACTTTTTCGGCTACGTGAACATGTGGCACGCGCACAATTTCCATCCCGAGTTCCTCGTGCGAAACGGGCAGGTCGTGCCGCTCAAGAACGAGGTCGGCGCGGAGTGGAAAAAGTTCCAGGACCCGAAGCTGCCGGACGCGGGCCGCGGTGTCGCGGTGAAGCGCGTCGAGTATGCCCCGGACCTGATCGCGGAGGATGCACTCCGCTTCATCCGCGAACAGCAGAAGAAGCCGTTCTTCCTCTATCTCGCGCTCAACACACCGCATGCGAACAACGAGGCGGGCGCGAAGGGCATGGAGGTGCCGGACCTCGGCGAGTTCGCGGCGAAGGACTGGCCGGAGCCGGAGAAAGGATTTGCCGCGATGGTCCGCAATCTCGACCGCGACACCGGGCGGCTGCTCGACTTGCTCAAGGAACTGCGCATCGCGGAGAACACGCTCGTGATCTTCACATCGGACAACGGCCCGCATCAGGAAAGCGGGCACAAGGCGGACTTCTTCAATTCGTCCGGAAAGTTTCGCGGCACCAAGCGCGACCTGACCGAGGGCGGCATCCGCGTGCCGATGATTGCGTGGTGGCCCGGCACGATCGCGGCGGGCGGTGAAAATGATCGCCAGTGGTATTTCGGCGATCTCATGGCGACCGCGGCGGAACTCGCCGGGGTGAAGCCGCCGGACAAACTCGACAGCGACAGCTTCGTGCCGGCGCTCCACGGGCAGATCGAGAAGGATCAATGGAAGCGGAAGAGCCGGCTGTATTGGGAATTCTATGAAGGCGCGTCGGCGCAGGCCGTGCGCTTCGGCAAGTGGAAGGCGATCCGCTCGCCGATGTTCACGGGCGAGATCGAGCTGTATGACATGTCGAATGACTTCGCGGAGAAACGCACTTACGCGGTGCGGCGTCCGGACCTGACGCGGCATGCCACCAGGCTCCTCGATGAAACGCATCAGCCTGATCCGAACTGGCAAGTGTCTCCCTCGGCGAAAAAGCTGCCTGCTTCACCCGCGCGACCAGCGCCATCCTCGCCCGGCAAATGAATCTCGAGGGCTATCTGAAAGCGCAGGGCGTGGAGTTCGAGTTCGTCGCAAAGCGGGCGACGGTTCACACGGCGGATGCGGCGGACGCGACGGGCATTCCGCTGGAGCGAATCACCAAGTCGCTCGTGGTGCTTGGCGAGACGGGCGTGGCCTACGTCGCGGTGATTCCGGGGACGCATCGCACCCGGCTCAAGGAAGTCGCGCGAGCCGTGGGCGAGAAGAAGGTGCGGCTGTGTCCGTTCGAGGAGGCGCACAAATTTTCCGGATACCCGCCGGGCGCGACGCCGCCGGTGAACTACCACAAGATCAAGTCCGTGGTCGTGGACGAGGTGCTGATGCAATGGGATTGGATTTTCGGCGGCGGCGGGACCAACGAGCGCCTCGTGAAGCTTCGCCCGACGGATGTGGTGCGGCTCAACAACGCGTCGGTCGGCGTCATTTCGGAAGCGCCCGTGGCGCAAGAGGGAGGAAGCCGATGACGCTGGCGCTACGCATCGCAGCGGTGATGTTGCTGGCGGCTGCCGCGGCGCTGCCCGCCGACCCGGAGCCGCTGCTCCTCCGCGGGCATGAGCGCTGGGTGCTGGCGGTGCAGTTCAGCCCGGATGGAAAACGCATCGTGTCCGGGGGCGATGATGAGTCGGTGAAAGTCTGGGACGCGCAGACTGGCAAGGAGCTGTGGTCGATGCGCGAAGAACGTGCGGCGGTGACGGCGGTCACATTCAGCCGGGATGGAAAGCGCGTCATCGCGGGGCGCTGGGATGGCGTGCTGAAAGTGCGGGATGCACACGATGGCCGGCTGCTCGCGACGCTGCGCGGCCACACCGAGAGCATCGCGTCGATCGCATTCAGTCCGGATGGAAAACAGATCGCGTCGGGCAGCGGGGACGACACGCTGAAAGTCTGGGACGCAGCCAGCGGCGACGAGGCTCTCGATCTTCCGTCGGGCAACGAATACGACGTCACCGCCGTGGCGTTCAGCCCGGACAGCAGGCGCATCGTCTCGGGCGACGGGGAGAATCACGTGAAAATCTGGGACGCGCACAGCGGCGAGGAATTGGCAAAGCTGACGGGCCACGGCGAACCGATCTCGGCGGTCGCGTGGAGCACGAATGGCCGGCGCGTCGCATCGGGAAGCTGGGATCGCACGGTGAAGCTCTGGGACGCGCGCGGCGGCGCGGCAGTCGTGACACTGAGCGGACACGAGGACGAAATCGCGCGCGTCACGTTCAGCGCGGAGGATTCGCGCATCCTTTCCGCGAGCCTCGACGGCACGGTGAAAGTCTGGGATACACGTGGCGGCGCGGCGCTGGCGACCGTGCGCCTCGGGAAGGAAAAGGTCACCGCCGTGGCGTTCAGTCCCGATGGAAAGCGCGTCGCCACGGGCGGCAAGGACAGCGTTAAAATCTGGCGGCTTCCGGAAACAAAATGAGACCTCCACAACATGCGCTCGGACGAGTGTGGCGTGGATATTTGACCGCGCATTTCACGAATGCCACGAATGGTTTTCCAGAGAGACTCCTTTCTTCGATGGCATCCGTCGCTCCTCTCCTGCGCCATCCTGCGGATTTCGCGGACGTCGCAAAATGAATCTTCCCGCATGAACTCAAAACATCTTTTGTTCCTCCTTGGACTGCTCGCGACGTCTGGCACGCCGTCGATGGCGGCGGATGATTTTGCCAGCGTTGTGCAGCCGTTCCTGAAGAAGCATTGTTTCGCGTGTCACGGGCCGGAGAAGCAGAAGTCGGGCATCCGCTACGACACAATCACCGGTTTCCAGACCGACGCGCGCAACCTCTGGACGATGGTGCATGAGCAACTCTCGGCGCGCGAGATGCCGCCGGAGGACCGCACCCAGCCAACTGCGGAGGAGTCTGCAAAGGTCCTCGCGTGGATCACCAAGGAACAGCGCGCCCACCGTCCCGGAGCCACGCGCAGGCTCAATCGCCGCGAGCTTTCTGCCACGCTCCAGGACATCACCGGGCTGGCGGTGGATTACGCCTACAGTATGCCGGAGGACGGGAAGGTTGCGGGGTTCGACACGGGCGTGGACGGATTGCAGGACACCGCCGACTCCGTCGCGCAGATGATGGAAATCAGCCTGCGCGCGGTCGATGGCTTGCGTTTCCTCGATCCGGCGCCGGGCAGAGTCTTGAGCGCGGATCTTCGCGCGTCCCGGGATCCCCGCAAGTTGCTCGATGACTGGAAAAATGAGGGTGTGCGCATGAAGGTCCGCGGCTTCAATTCCCCTGGCGCGGGTCTCCTCCTCGAACCCGAATGGCTCGGCGATCGCAACGGGCTTTCCTTCAGCGTGCCGCCCCCGCCGAACCGGCATGGCGTGCTGCGGCTGAAGCTCGCGGTCTCGGTGATGAAAGGAAGTTTTCCCGGCATCCCGAATCCGCGACTGTGGGTGAAAACGGGGGGCAACGTCATCGCGATGACAGAGATTACCGGCACGCTCGACAAGCCGGATGAGTTCGCGTTCGAGGTGCAGGTGGACGACCTCGCGATCGGCAAGGACGGTCTCGGCGTCACGCTGCACAGCATGGTGGAAGTCCCCTACTCCGTGGCCGGCTTCGAGAATGAGGAGCGGAGCAAGCCCGAGGAGAATATCCCCGGAGGCACCGGCCTTTTCCGTCCGCAATTTGACCGAAAGGCGAAGCTGACGCCTGAGCAGCAACCCCTCCCCTTCATCGTCCTGCAACGGATCGAGGTGGATGCGAATCACGTCGCCGCGTGGCCGCCCGCGGAGTGGAAAAGCGACGTCGGTGAAATCGCCGACAATCCCGCCAGCGCGCGACGCCTCCTCAGCCTCTGGGTCGAGCGCGCATGGCGGCGTCCCGCAAAGGAGGCGGAATTGCAGCCCTTCCTCGCCCTTTACCAGAAGTCCCGCGGCGAAGGCGCATCCTTCGACAACGCGCTGCGCGCCGCGTTCCGCTCGGTGCTCCTCGGCGCGCCGTTCCGGTATCTCGCCACGCCGTCCGATTCGGACCCCGTGATCGCGCGGCATGCCGTGGCGTCGCGGCTCAGCTTCATGCTCACCGGCGCGCCTCCCGATGCGGAACTGCGCCGCGTCGCATCCTCGGGGAAACTCACCGAGCCCTCCGTGCTCGCCGCGCAAGTGGATCGCCTGCTCGCCGGCCCGCGCAGCGAGGCGTTCGTGCGGCCGTTCGTGACGCAGTGGCTGGTGATGGGCCAGCCGATCACACTCGTGATGGACCACATCAACAAGCAGGACTTTCGCTTTGGCCGCCATCTCAAGGCCTCGATGCAGGACGAGACGATTGCGTATTTCGCGCAACTGCTCGCCGGCAATGCCCCCGCGCGCGAATTGATCCGCAGCGACTGGACGATGATGAACGACATTCTCGCCATCCACTACGGCTACCCCGCGCTCGACGGCGGACGGCTGCGCAAAGTCACGCTGCGCCCCGATGATCCGCGCGGAGGCGGCATCCTCGGGCACGCGGGCATCCAGTCCATGCTCTGCTGGATGGGCGAGAACTGGGTCATTTATCGCGGCGCGTGGACGCTGCGCCACATCCTCAACGCGCCGCCCCCACCGCCCCCGCTCGAAGTGCCCGAACTGAACCCCTCCGAAGGCAAAAACCACGGCAAGACCTTCAAGGAACTGCTCAAGCAGCATCAGGCCGACGAGCGCTGTTCCGTCTGCCACAAGACGATGGATCCCATGGGCTTTGCGTTTCAAAATTTCGACCTCAGCGGCCGCTGGCGCACGCTCGAATACGAGCGCTACGAGCGCAAAGAACTCGACGGCAAGATCGCGTGGCTTGGCCTCGGCAAGACGCGCCCCGTGGATTCTGTCGGCCACTTGCCCCGCGGCGAGGCGTTCAAGAGTTTCGCCGAGTGCAAGGATCTCATCGTCGGGAAATACCAGGACGATGTCGTGCTCGGCCTGATGAAGAACCTGCTGCTCTACGCCACCGGCCGCGAGGCCGACGTCGAAAGCCTCGCGGAACTCCGCGCCATCATAAAGCAGCAATCCCCCGGCGGCTACCGGCTGCGCGATCTGATCAAGGCCACCGTCCAGTCACGGGCCTTTCTGGCCCTTTGAGGCAACATTGAATTCCAAAACTCTGATTCGATCCAACTACCAGCCCAGCAGATCCCAAAAACCAACTTTATGAACCCCAAGACCCAACCCATCACCCGCCGTGCTGCTTTGCGCGGGCTCGGCGCAATGATCGCGCTGCCCTACCTCGACATCATGGGCGGCCGCACGCTCGCCGCCGCGACCGGCAAGGCCGAGCCTGCGCGGCTCGCGTGCTTCTACATCCCCGGCGCGATCAACCAATACAACTGGTTCCCTGCCGACGAAGGATTCAACTACACGCTTGCCCCCTCGCATCTGGCGCTCAAACACCTGCGCGACCAGTTCTCCGTGCTCACTAACCTCTCGCACATCCAGGGGCGCATCAGTGGACACGAGCATCCCTACAACTGGCTCACCGGCACCAATATCAAGATCACTCCCGGCACGATCACGAATACCATCTCGATGGATCAGGTCGCCGCGCGGTATGCCGGCCCGACCTATGTGCCATCGCTCGCGCTGTCATTTGCAGACGGTGTCGGGACGGCCACGCTCTCGCGCAATGCGATGGGCGCGGACATTCCGGCGACGGCCAACTACCGCACTGTTTTCGAGCGCCTCTTCCCGCCGGCGGACAACGTGCAACTCCAGCAGGCGCAGGCGCGGCTTGCGCAGGATCGCAGCATCCTCGACACCGCGATAGGCGACGTGAAGAGCTTCCAGGCGCGACTCGGATACGACGACCGGCAGCGCGTCGAGCAATACCTCGCATCCATCCGCGACGTGGAGCAGCGCCTCACCGACAAGGGCAGGATCATCGAGCAGGGCCGCCCGAAATTTGACGAAGCCAGCGTGCGCCTCGATCCACAGGGCAAGAACAGCATGCAGGAGCACATTGGCTTGATGATGGACCTCATCGCGCTCGCGTTCCAGACCGACATGACCCGCGTGGTCACACACAGCCTCGGCGGCGAAGGCGGGCCGAACTACGACGATTACAAGGACTGGTCGAAGGCCACCGGCGCGCCACTCCGCGGCGCGCACGACTTCCATCACAAAGGCTCCGGCAACCGCGGCGCCGACAATCCCGACACGAAAGTGATCGGCCTGCGCGACGCCATGTTCTGCGCCAGCCTCGCGCGCCTCATGGACAAGCTCAAAGCCATCCCTGCCCGCGAAGGCACGCTGCTCGACCACACCGTGCTGCTTCTCGGCGGCTCGCAAATCAGCAGCCACAGCGGCGGCAGCTTCCCGATGCTCCTGGCGGGCGGACGCAAGCTCGGCTTCAAGCACGGCCAGCACGTGAAGTGGAAAGGCAGCACCAAGCCCGCTTCGGACCTCTACCTCACCATTCTCCAGCAAATGGGCTGCCCGGTGAAGTCGTTCAAGGAGAGCACGGGGCCGCTCACAGAATTGCTGGCGTGAGCATGGGAGAGCCCCCCGCCGTTGCCCGCGCGGGAAGGGATCATCACCTCGCGCAACTGCCAGAGAAGGGGCGGGTGAGTTGGTGCCGATTCTGCTTCGCATCCTCAAAACCAGCGCTGGTGAATTTGTCATCCCGAGGTTCCCCCAACTTCCTGTTCTCATTTTACGGCTAGGGCATGCCGACTGTATATTCTCCTCACACGAGTGAAGAAACTTTGGCAGCAACTTAGAGCCATCGTGGCAACCGACGAACCGGAACATTTACGGCGAGGTCGGCTCGGGGAGTGCGCGGCGAAGGCACACTTGCAGGCCATTGGCCTCAAGTTCCTTACCGCCAACTTCCGCTCGTCGCGTGGCGAGCTTGACCTGATCTTTCGTGACGAGGACTGCCTTGTTTTGGTCGAAGTAAAAACGCGCTCCTCCGAGACTTGGACGCGTCCCGCCGCCGCCGTGAACGCACGCAAAAAGCGGCTCCTATCGCTGGTGGCAATGGATTACCTCCGCCTGCTCA
>VHDH01000078.1 GCA_016871445.1 Verrucomicrobiota bacterium
GCTTGCCGGCCTTGATGACGGGGGCGGCTTGCGCGAGGTGCGGCCGGCCGTCCACGCTTTCGATGAACACGGCGTCCACGTGCTTCACCATCTCCTCGATGGTGTCGTAGAGCTTTACGTTGTATTTCTCCACGAGCGTCTTGGTGAAGCCTTCCACGCGGTCGCGGCTGGAGGCGATGTCCGGACTGCCGCCCTTAAAGGCGGCAACGACCTTCGCGCCCGGCACATGAGCCTTGTTCTGCGGGTTGTTGAGAAGGTCCGTGAAGGCCGGTACATGGGAAGTGTCGAGGCCGATCATCCCGATGCGAAGCTCGGCAGCGGAGGCAACGGCGGCGAAGGCCAGCAGGCCTAGGGCGAGGAAGGATTTACGGTTCATGGTTTGCAAATTGTCGGATGCGGTAGCTTCGACCGCACGGCAGCGAAGGAAATTCGGGCGGAGCGGCAATCAGAAGTCAGTGTCCAGTATTCAGTATTTAGTTCCCAACGAAACGGCGCGATCACTGTCCACTGTTCACTGAACACTGATTACTGAACACTCTCCCTTGGAAACCACCCCCGTCCGCCGTTACACTCCGCCCGTGAATCTCCGCGTTTGCGAAGCCGATCTGCGCCTGCACAACTTGCACACACGAATGCCCTTCAAATACGGCATCGCGACGATGACGCGCATGCCGATGGCCTTCGTGCGCGTGGCGCTGGAGGTGGATGGCCGGCCGCCCGCGCTCGGCGTGGCGGCGGACCTCCTCCCGCCCAAGTGGTTCACCAAGGATCCCGCTCGCGCCGTACTCGATGAAGTCCACGAGATGCTCGATGTCATCGAGACTGCGATGGAAACTGCCGAGGGTCAAAATGCACCCAGTCTTTTCGATTTGTGGCAGCAACTCCACGATTCGCAGACCGCTTGGGCGGCCGCAGAACACAAGCCGCCGCTGCTCGCGCACTTCGGTACCTCACTAGTCGAGCGCGCCGTAATGGACGCCTTTTGCCGTGCGGCGGCCAAGCCCTTCCACCGTGCCTTGTTAGACAATGATTTTGGCATCAGACTTGGCGAACTGCGCGCTGAACTGGAAGGGTTTTCGCCAGCCAAGTGGCTGCCTGCGCGTCCGCACCATGAGATCATCGCCCGTCACACCGTTGGCCTCAGCGACCCGCTCACGGACGCGGACATCGCGCGCGAGGAGCAGTTGAGCGACGGCCTGCCGCAATCGCTCGCCGCGAGCATCCGCGTGTATGGGCTGCGCCACTTCAAACTCAAGGTTAATGGTGATACCGCGCACGATGTTGACCGGCTGCGCCGCATCGCTGGCGTGCTGCGGGCGGAGTGTGGTGAAGACTTCGCCTTTACGCTGGATGGCAACGAGCAGTTCAAGTCCTTTGCTGAATTCCGTCAATTCTGGGAAACGTTGCGCGCAGATGATGCGCTCAAGGCGTTTTTAACCAAGTTGCTGTTCGTTGAGCAGCCATTGCATCGCACAATGGCGCTGCATCAGGATGCCGCCGCTGCGTTAGCGGATTGGCCGGAGCGTCCGCCAATCATTATTGACGAGTCGGACGGTGAACTGGACAGCTTGCCCAGCGCACTCGCGCTGGGATACGACGGCACGAGCCACAAGAACTGCAAGGGCGTCATCAAGAGCCTCGCAAATCGCTGCCTGCTCGCGCAGCGGCAGCAGCAGTCGCCCGTGCGTCCGCTGCTAATGAGCGGCGAAGACTTGTGCAATGTTGGCCCGGTTGCGTTATTACAAGACTTTGCAGTCTGCGCTGCACTGGGTATCAAGAGCGTGGAACGCAACGGTCACCACTATAACGCGGGCCTTTCTCAGTTTCCGCGTTCCGTGCAGGAGGAAATTCTGCGCATGCACTTTGACCTCTATCATCCCAGCCCCGCCGGTTGGCCGACGCTGACCATTGAGCGCGGTCGCATCGCGCTCGGCTCGGTTAACGAGGCGGCGTTTGGCGTGAAGTTCTTGCTGAACACAAGCCAGTTCACCCCCGCCGACGAGTGGGAGTGGGATTGACCCATGCGCCCGCATCACCGCACCACCGTTCTTATCTTCGCGCTCGTTGCGGTGGTTCTCACTGTCTTCTTTCGCACCTTGGAGTCGGGTTTCTTGCGTTGGGACGACGACATCAATGTCTTTGAAAACCCACGCGTGCAGGGTTTATCAGCGGAGAACCTGCGGTGGATGTTCACCGACTTCGAGCAGGCCATCCGCTACAAGCCGCTCGCGTGGCTCGCGTGGGCGCTGGTGCATGAAGTCTTCGGGTTAAATCCGTTCGGTTACCATCTCGCCAACTTGCTTTTGCATTGCGCGAACACGGGGCTGGTGTTCCTCCTCATTCGGAGACTGCTCCAATACGGAACACAGGGTGCGGAACGCCGAATTGAAGACCTTGCTATGCAGGACATCTCTGCGGCAATCGGTGCACTGCTGTGGGCCGTGCATCCGTTGCGCGTCGAGCCGGTGGCGTGGGTGACGGGGTTGCCTTACGGGTTGGCACTACTCTTCGCGCTGGTGGCGACGCTCCTTTACTTGCGCGCGAATGCACCCGACGCGGACGCCGGCACACGCCGACGCGACTACTGGCTATCGGTCGCCGCCTTCGCGCTGGCGGTGCTGTCGTATCCCATTGTGCTAGGCTTTGTCGCGGCCTTGGTGGCGTTGGATTTTTACCCACTGCGTCGCGCTGCCCATTTCGCCGAACTTCGCGGTGTCATCGTGGACAAGCTGCCTTTCCTCGCGCTGTCGCTGCTGCTCGTGGCCGGCACCGTCTATGGCCGCTTTCACGTCACCGGCACTTGGGACAAGCCGGTGACACTCGACAACTTCCCGCCACTCGCGCGTGCGATGCAGGCGTTTTATCTGTGGGCCTACTACGCGTGGAAGCCGCTCCTCCCGCTGGACCTGTGCCCCGTCTATCCCGTGCTGATGGAGAGCACGTTCAAGGAACCTGTCTTTCTCCTGAGCGCGCTGAGTGTGTTGGCCGTGAGCGGTGTGCTATTCGTGAAACGGAGCGCGTGGCCTGCCGCCGGCGCGCTGTGGCTGGCCCATCTCGGCATGCTCGTGCCGATGCTTGGACTCACGGAGCGGCCGCACTATCCACACGACCGCTACGCCATCATCAACGGCGTGCTCTGGGCCATCGCGCTGGGTGCGTTGTTATGGCGGTTCGTCCGTGCGCGGTCGCAGCCCGCATTCTTGCTGGTTAGCAGCGTGGCTCTGGTTGTTTTACTCTCGTTGACGAGTTGGCGGCAGACCGCCATTTGGCACAGCGACCTGCCGTTTTTCACCGACATGGTCGCGAAACTGCGCAGCCCTCACTACCGCAGCCAAGCGCTAATGAAGCTCGGCAACGCCCATGCCGACGCGGAAGACAACGAACAAGCCGTAGCCACCTACCGCGAGGCGTTGCAACTCAGCCCCGCCTCCGCGACGTTCCACCTCCACTTCAACCTAGGCAACGCGCTTGCCCGCTTGAGTCGGTGGGCTGATGCCATACCCGCTTACGAGGCCGCGCTAAAGGTGAAGATCGACCACGCCGGCGCACACCAGAATTTGGGCAACGCCCTCGCCCTGCGAAACGACCTGCCCCGCGCCGCTGAGCATTTGAAGCGCGCCGTGCAACTCGCTCCACAAACCGCCGAGGCCCACGCGCTTCTAGCAGAAGTGTTGGTGAAGCAGGGTAAACCCGCCGAGGCCAGCAAGCACGCGGCGGAGGCGGAGCGGTTGCGAAAGGTAGCTGAACAGCGGTAACTGTACGGTTGGGCTCGCCGTCCAAAATGTCAGGTTACTCGCCGAGCAGGTGAAGTACCATTTCGCGTCGGTGGGCAGCGGTCCGGTGTTCCCAAACATAGATGCCCTGCCAGGTGCCGAGGACCAACTCGCCGCGCACGATAGGGATAGAGAGGTTGACCGTGGTTAGCGCGGTGCGGATATGCGCGGGCATGTCGTCGTCGCCCTCGCAGATGTGTTGAAAGAGGGGGTCGCCATCAGGTGCCAGGCGGGTAAAGAAGCGCTCCAAGTCACGGCGCACCTCGGGGTCGGCGTTTTCTTGGATTAGCAGCGAGGCCGATGTGTGCCGCAGGTGCAGCGTGGCAAGGCCGGTTTTTAACCCGGATTGGCGCAGGATCACGGTGACTTCGCGTGTGACCTCAGTGAAGCCGCGACCGCAAGTGGAGATGGTAAGCTCGTGGACAGATTGGCGGAGCATGGGAGGGTCAGGACAAGGATTACGCGAAAGTGAAGGAGGCAGATTGACCGGGAAACAGCGGCCTCTCAATCCTGCTCCCAATCTTAATCCTGCTTCCGTCCGCTTCCCTCAGTTCCGTGCGAGCAGTTTCTCCAACTCTCCGCTCTTGGGATGGCCCACCGCGACGGCTTTCTGGTAGTGCCAGCGGGCCAATTCGCGCGTGGGCGGCTGCTGCGTGGCGTAATAGACGGCCAGATTGTAGTGAGCGACTGCGTAGCCGGGAGCTAGCTGGATGGCTGCACGGAAGGCGGCTTCGGCGGCGTCGCGCTGGCCGCGCTGTGCGAGGGCAAGGCCGAGGTAGTTCTGCGTCTGCGCGTTGTCGGGGTCGAGCTTAGCTGCACGGCTGAGGGCATCAAAGGCGTCGTCCAGCTTCTGCTGGCGGAACTTGAGCAGACCCAGCAGCGAGAGGGAAAAGGCATCTCCAGCGTCAAGGGTAAGCGCGCGTTTGAGGTGCGTCTCGGCCTCGGGCAGCTTGTTTAATTCCATCTGCGCCGCGCCTAGGTTGGCTAACGCATAAACGTTGTCCGGCGCGACGGTCAGAACTTCGAGATATTTTTTCTCCGCGTCATCGAAGCGCTGAGCAGCGTACGCGCGCTGGGCCTCTAAGGCCAAGTTTGCGAAACTGGGCGGCAGGTCGGCAGAGGGTTTTTTTGCAGTCTTGACGACGGGCACTGGCGTAATTGGGTCGGTGGTGCCCTTAAGCAGGGCAAGTTCCTCCGCAGAGTAAGGTGTTTTTCGGGCCTCTAGGGCCGCAACTCGCGCTCGGGCGGAGGCAAGCTCAAGTTCCAAGTTTTCATGCGCGGTGCTGGAAACCTTCTTCTTGTCGTCCAGTTGCTTCCGGAGGTCGTTGAGCTGTTTTTGCAAGTCCTCGCGCTCCTTCTCCATCTGGAGGAGCTTCGTGGCGTCGGGTGTGCCCTTTTGAAGCTGCGATTCCAAGGCCTTCACCGCCGCTTCGAGGTCGCGGTTCCGTTTCTCCAGCGCCTTTAACTCGTCGGTGGAAATGCCAATAGGGTTGTTCGGGTCGATAAGGATGGCCTCCATCTTCTTGTTGGCCTTCGCGAGTTCGCTGGCGCGATCCTGTTCGGCTTTGAGGTTGGCCTTGGCGGCGGCGAGTTGACGGGCGAGTTCCTCCGACATGTCACCAGCGGCGGCGCGCTTGGTCAGCTCGTCCACCTTCGCCTTCAAGGAGGAAACTTCCTTCTTGAGCACCGGCACCTCAGCTTTGTCGGTGAGCACGGCGACACGTTTTTGCAGGTCATCGCGCTCCTTACTGAGGGCGGCGAGGCGCTTGGTGGCGTCCTCGATTTCGATCTGCTTTAAGTCGGCAGCCTTCTGAAGGTCGCGCGCGCGTTGCTGAGACTTTGCCAATTCGGCAGGATCGATGTCTTTGGGCCGCGCGGCCAGCGCTTCGCGCAACTTTTGTGTTGCGCCCGTGGCTTCGGTCCGCGCCTTGACCAGCTCGTTGTTAAGATCGCGAATCTGTTTATCCATGCCAGTGAGCTTAACGGCGTCGGGGTCATCCTCGAGTAGGATGGCAGGTGCTAGTGGTTTGGTGGCGGTGGTACCTGGAAACTGAACGGTCAGGCGCTTAATATGATCGTCCAGATATTTCAAACGGAAGTCGACGAGCTTAGGCTCCCAGTCTTTGTAGCCTGACTGAAGCTTCTTCAGGTCGTCTTGCGCGAGCAGATAGTTCTCCAGCGCTTTTTTGCCCTGACCCGACTTTTGCTGGTCATCGGCTTGGAGGATGGTGTTAAAGATTTTTACGTAAAGCTCATCCGCCGCCGCCGCCCGCGCACTGGGACATGCGCTTACCAAGCATGCCAGAAAAAGTAGCAAAGAGACGTGCTTCATAATTTAGGAAGCACAATAGTAAGTTAACTCCAGTTTTGGCAATCCGATTTGCATTGGTCATATCTAGAGGTGCCGCCAGTTTTGGTGCCTCAGGGCAGGCTCGATTTACAATCGGATTTAGTGCCGATTTTCGCCGAGCCAGCCGCCCTGACCTTTCCCTTGCATGTTTTGATTCCGGAGGACGCGTGCGGTTGGCCACGGCTAAATGGGAGCATCAGCGGGGACATCCCGTCCAACCCTCAATGTGCGTCGCAACCCTCCCAGTTCCGAGTTACAACCGATGACACCCTAAGAATCAGACCGTTAGGCTTGCCACTAGTCTTTCTCGATGGGCTGCGAACCCTGCGTTTGGTTTCACAATTTTCTAACGACTCTTTTGCAAACATCTGCCAGACTCATTCTTACCGCCTTAATCTGAACTACCTCGCGCCATGAGAAAACAGCCCAATTGCCAACATCCTCGCCTGCTTCTCATTCTCATCTTAATCCTGCTCTGCACCCTCCCGGTATCTGCCCAATTCCTTCTCAATGTGGATTTTGGTGCTGGCATGACTAGCCCGAAGACCGGCCTCGCGGCGACGGGGCTGGGCACGAACGACTTTTGGAATGTCTACAGCCACTACAGCCCGCGCCATTTGCCCGGGAAGCCCTATCAAACCAACGGCTTCCTCGACAAACTCAAGCTCTCCGACCGCTCGGAAACCGCCGTCAGCCTCGGCGTCACCAACGCCCCCGGCACTTGGGGCAACTCCTCGGGCGACGCGATGTTCGACCACTTCATCTTTCCCCACAACGGCTCCAATATCACGCTCACTCTCCGCGACCTCGAACCCGGCAGCTACCAGTTCTACCTCTACGGCCACGCGGACGCCGACTCCGGCCCCGAGCAGAATTCCCTCTTCCAAATCCGCTCCGGCACGAACGTCCTTGGCCCGCTCGGTCCCGGCTCGGCCCCCGGCTGGAAGCTTTCGCAAGGCTGGCAGGAAGGCCGGCAGTTCATCGTCTTCCGGGATGTGCCGGTGCTGGCGGGTGAACCCGTCGTCATCACGGTTGCGCCTGGCCCTGGGGGCGTCGCGGTGCTGAACGGCCTGCAAATCCTCTCGCGCGGCACGAGTCCGCCGAAAATCTTCGCTGCGTCGACTGTTCCCCCGCCCACGACTTATACAAACCTCATCGTCCGCGAGGTGCGCTACGACGGCAAAGTCACCGACACCGAGGCGCGCTTCACGGCCACGGTGGAGGTTGAGTCGTTCACGACGAACGAGGTCAGCACGATTCTCTTCGAGGGTGACATTGCGGTCTTCGCGCCGGAACTGCCTGCGGGCGTGCGGCTCACCCGCGAGGCAGCGGAGCGGCTCATCATCAGCAAGCCTCCATCCGCCAGTCCGCGGGCCGGCGTCTACCGCCTGCACTGCGCCAAGACTGGCGTCCACTCGCTCAAGCTCGAAGTTATCGCCCGCATCACCAAGGCCGAGCCTTGGAACAACATCGCCTTCACTGGTCCGCCCGCCGCGACCGCCAGCCTCAAGGCCGAGGGCAACACCGGCGTTGAAGTCGAACTTCTCAGCGGCGCGCTTATCGAGGGCGGGGGCCCGAAGGTTACTTCCTCCCTCGCGGGTGTCGTTGGCGCAGACCGTGTCGTCTCGCTACGCTGGCAAAGCAAGACCACTGAGATTGCGCGCAAGTCCCTCATCACCGTAGACACCACTGCCGCCGCACAGGTCTCGCCCACGGTCATCAAGTTCACCACCGCGCTGCGCTACGAACTGCTGCAAGCCAGCGCCGCGCGCCTCACCGTCGGCTTGCCGCCGGGCCACACGCTCACCCGCGTGCAGGGCGACGGCATCCGCGACTGGGCCACCGCCAAGCCTGCCGCTGCCGCCCCCGTGCCCGCCGGATGGTCCGTGCTGACCGTGGATTTCGCCAAGCCCGTCGAAAAGAGCTACGCCCTCACCCTCTTCACCGAGCAACCCGTGGAGACCACGCCCGCCAGCGCCACGCTCGCCGTGCCGCAGCCGTTGGACATCGAGCGCGAGGCCGGCACGTTCGCCGTTAGCGTGGACGATACCGTCGTCGAAGTTGAGTCCGCGCCCGGTCTGCGGCAGGTCAACGCCAGCGCGGGCACGCTCTTCGCGTGGCGCTTCAACGCCCGGCCGTTCAGCGTCGCCGCGCGGCTGCGACGCATCGAGCCGGTGCTGGAAACCGCGTCACGCCTCACCGCCCGGCTGGAGGAGTCGCGCCTCGTCGCGAGCCACGCGGTCAGCCTGAGCGTGCTCAAGGCCGGCATCTACACCGCCGAGTTCAGTTACCCGACCAACTTCAACGTGACCGACGTGCGCGGCACGAACGTGGAGGATTGGAAGGCCACCGCTGGCAAACTCAAAATCAACTTCACCCAACGCGTCCTCGGCACGCACCGGCTCGACCTCGTGCTGGAGCAGGCGCACAAGACCTTCCCGGCGCAAATCGCCGTGGCTCCCGTGCGGCTCGCAGGCGCGATTAAGGAAACCGCTTTCATCGGCGCGGCCTCGGCAGCGGGCATTCGGCTGAAGACGGAAACCCTGACCAACGCGCGGGAAATCCCGGTGACGCAGCTCTCGCAGCGCGCGGGCGACGAAGCGCTCGCCTTCACCGCCGACGCCCCAGACTGGCGGCTCGCGCTCGCCACCGAACGCCTACCCGCGCGCGTCGTGGCCGAGGTCTTCAACCTCGTCACCGTCGGCGACGGCCTCGTGGGCGGCAGCGCGACGATTCGCTTTGGCATCCTCAACCAAGGCGTGCAGGAGTTCAAAGTGCGGCTGCCGGCGCACTGGAAGAACGTCGAGTTCACCGGCCCGAACATCCGGCGCAAGGAGCAGGCTACGAACTTGTGGACCATCTCATTGCAGGACAAAGCCTGGGGCGGCTACACGCTCGTCGTCACCTACGACTACCAGTTCGACCCGAAGAAGGCCGCGCTCGACCTCGCGGGCGCGCATTGCGACGGCGTCGAGCGCGAGACCGGTTCGCTCGCGGTCACGGCGGCGGCGAACTTGAAACTCCAGCCCAAGCCCGCCGCCGAGCCGTTGCGGGCCATTGACCCGAGCGAGTTGGCCGAGACCGACCGCGCGCTCTGCACGCGGCCCGTGCTGCTGGCGTGGCGCTACACCGGCGGGGACTTCGCGCTCACGGCGGACGCGGCGCGCTTCGACGAGGAGCGCGTGCTCGACGCCGTGGCTGACCGCACGCAGCTCACGAGCGTCGTGACCGAAGCCGGCGAGATGCTCACGCAGGCCAGCTTCATGGTCAAAAACAACGACCGGCAGCATCAGCGCTTCAAGCTGCCCAAGGACGCGAACTTCTGGGGCTGCTACGTCAACAACGAGCCGAGCAAGGCCGAGCGCGACGGCGAATGGCTGGTCGTGCCGCTGCCGCGCGGCGCGAACCGCGACGAGGCCTTCGCCGTGGACATCGTGTATGCGCAGAAGCTCGCCGCGTTGACCGGCTGGCTGCCGCAGCACGTCGCCCTCACCGCGCCGGCCACGGACGTGCCGAACACCTACGCCGAGTGGCAGCTCTTCGTCCCGCAAACCAAGCGCGTCTCCAACTTCGGCGGCACGATGAGCATCGCGCGCGGGACGACCTACGGCCTGCGCGAGGCGTGGGAGCGGGCGATGAACTACTTCGAGAACTTCGGCACTGACTGGCTCTGGGCGCTGCTCTTCCTCGCGCTCGTCTATGGCTTCGCCTACCACGTCAAGCAGCGCGGAGCGAAAGGCATCTTGTCGTTCATCGCCGTTGCGGCGGTCCTCGCCATCCTTGCGGCAATGATGCTGCCCGTGCTGTCCAAGGCGAAGGCCAAGGCCGTGCGCATCACGTCCGCGAACAACCTCAAGCAGATTGGCCTCGCGGCGAAGATTTTCGCCAACGACAACGCGGGCCGTTTCCCGGACAACTTTGAGGAAATGGCTAACGAGCTGGGCAGTGAGAAAATTCTCACGGATCCCGACAGTGGCGAGCGCTACGTGTGGGCTGGCGCGGGCAAGCCGGAGCACAGCGATGCGATTCTCGCCTACTCGCCCACGGACGCCAACGGACGCAACGTGGTGATGGGCGACGGCAGCGTGCAGCAGATGACCAGCGCGGGCTTTGCTGCGGCCCAGCAGAAGGACGCGCAAATCGTCGCGCAGTCCGCCGTGCGCCGCGCGCAGGGCGTGGGCATGGCGCAGGACGAACGGGCGAAGGCAATGAAAATGCCGAAGAACGCTGCAGCGATTGCTGGAGCAGACCGGCCACAGACTCGCGGCGTCGAGTTGGAGCGCCTCGCCGAGGTGGACAAGAAAATGAGTGACCTGCAAAAGTCAGAGTCGCTCGCGCGCGAGGAGCGAAACCGCAAGACCGACGACCGGCCTGCTGCTGCCACAGCCGCGTCCGGCCTGGTGCCGGCAACTCCGCCGCCAATGGTGACGTCTGCGCCCGCACGACTGCCGATGGACCCGCAAGTAACGCCCCTCCAGCGCAATAGTGTGGTTCTTCCGGATATCACACCCACGGATGGGGGGGTAGCACGGGGCCACTTCCAGCTCGGCACGCTCGCGATTGGTGGCCTGGGCAGTGGTGCCGGGGGCGGAGGCGCTCTAGCGAGAGGTGGATATGCCACCGCATCCGGCGAGGCCGCGCAGACGGCGGCGGGGATGCGGTCCATCCGCATTGACATCCCGCGCAGCGGGCAGGCGTTCACGTTCACCAAGGTGCTCCATCTCACGACTGAGCCGCTGGGCATCGAAATGGCGGTGATGCCGCTGGGTAAGTTCCGCGCCGCGCAGTCGGCCGGGCAGCTCGCGCTGTTCATCGGCGGGCTGCTCTGGGCGCTGCTCTGCTGGCGCAGCGCGGAGCGTAGCAGCTTCGGCATCACGCTGGGCATCGCGCTCGCGGTCGCGGGCGTGACGTGGCTGGGGCTTTCGGCGCGCACGCTGCACTGGGTTCTAATCGCTGCCGTGCCATCAGTCGGGGCGTTTGTCCTGTGCTGGCTGGCGTGGAAATTCTGGCCGAAGCAAATGCGGAATGCGGAATCCGGAGTGCGGAATGAAGTTCCCCCCTTGCCCGCAACCGTTACTGATGTGGCGGTGGCTCCGAAGAATGAAAGCTCCGGCAACTCCGGTTCGGTGCCGCCGGCGGCGGCTTTGATAGCGCTTTTGTTCGCCGGGCAGGCCGCCTTCGCCCAGGATTCCATTCCGCATTCCGCACTCCGCACTCCGCACGCTGTCACCCTGTCCTCAGCCAGCTACAACGGCACCCTCCGCGAGAAGTCCGCCGAGTTCACCGCCACGCTGGTGCTCAACTCCACGGGCACAAACCAGACCTTCACGCTCTTCGGCAGCGACGTGGCCATCCAGAGCTTCACCGCCAAGGCCGGCGAGGCGCGGCTCGTGCGCGAGGGCGCGACGGCCCGCGTGTGGTTGCCCAAGGCAGGCGCGGTTACGGTGGAGCTAAAGCTGCTCGCGCGTCTGGAAGGCGATGTGACGAAGCGTCGGCTGGCGTTTGGTCTGCCGCCCGCGCTGGCGAGCCAGTTCAGTGTGGTCATCGAGGAGGCCGACGCCGACGTGGAGTTCCCCACCGCCGTCGCCTTCAAGCGCACGCCTGCCGGCAAGCAGACGCGCGTCGAGGCCATCATCGGCTCGACCGACCGCGTGGAACTCGCGTGGACGCCCCGCCTCAAACGCATCGCCGAGATGGACGCGACCATCTTCGCGCAGACCGCGACGCTCGTGACCGTGGGCGGCGGCGTGGTGAACTCGCGCGCGTTCGTGGATTACCAGATTGCGCAGGGCGAACTGCGGCAGGCGAAGGTGCGCTTGCCCGTGGGACACCGGCTCTTGCGCGTCGAGGGCGAAGGCGTGCGGACGTGGGAATTGCTCACTGAAGGCGGCGCGGAAACCCTCGTGGTGGACTTGCTCAAGGGCGTGACGGCGAACTGGCGGCTGACCATCGAGCTGGAGAAAGCGCTCGGCACACTGCCCGCGACGGTGCGGGTTGAGGTGCCCATCGTGCAGGACGTGCGGCGCGAGTCCGGCCTCGTGGCGGTGCGCGGCGCAGAGGAGACGAGCCTCGCGGTCGAGACGGCAACGGACCTCCAGCGCGTGGACAACGCGGAGTTCAACCGTGTGAGCAAGGCGAACCAGGCCGAGCTCGTCAGCGCGTTCCGGTATCTGCGCAGCACGTTCGCCTTCGCGGTGAAGGCCGAGGCCGTGCAGCCGCAACTTGATGCGACCGTGATGCAGCGGCTCCGCGTGGGCGCGGAAGAGCTGCGGCTCGCGGCGGAGGTGACTTACAACGTGAAGAAGGCCGGCATCTTCCAGTTGCGCGCGCAGTTGCCCGTGGGCTGGCGCATCGAAACGGTCGGCGTGCTGGATGCCGCACTGCGCCAGCGGGGCAGCGCGTTCGGCCTCGTGAGCAACTGGACGGAGAAGACGGAAGCGGGCGTGCGCGTGCTGGACGTGCCGCTGCGCGAACGCACGCAGGGCGCGGTCTCGCTGCTGGTCGTCCTCGCGCAGACGTTGAAGGAAGCGCCGAAGTCGCTCGCGGTGCCGGCAGTGCATCCGCTGGGCGTGGACAAGCTCAACGGCTTTGTCGCCGTGAGCACCGAGGCGGGGCTGTCGGTGAAGACGGACGGCTTCGATGGGTTGAGCGAGATTCCCGCTGCGACCATGCCGGTGGGCATTTACCGCGGCTTGAGCGAGCAGCCGACGCTGGCGTTCAAGTTCCTCGCCACCGAGCCGAGCGCGACGGCGACCTGGAAGCTGGGCGTGGCGGCGGAGCAGCTTGAATCGTGGGTGCGTGCCGAGGTGGTGAACCTCATGAGCGTGACCGAGACGCTCGTGAGCGGGCGCGCGCTCGTGCGGCTGGACATCGCGAACGCGCCGGTGAAGGAGTTCCGGCTGAAAATTCCCGTGACCGTCACAAACGTGGACATCTCAGGCGCGAACATCCGGCGGCGCGACCAGACCGGCGAGGTGTGGCGCGTGGAGTTGCAGAACAAACTGCGCGGCCAGCACACGTTCGTCGTGACGTGGGAGCAGCCGCGCGCCGCGAAGACGAACGCGCCCGTGGAAGTGCCGGCGGTCGAGGCCGTGGGCGTCGAGCGCGAGACGGGCTCGGTGGCCATCCTCGCCAAGCCGCCGCTGCAGGTCATGGAGAAGGCGAAGACCGGCGAGTTGCTCACCGTGGACCCGCGCGAATTGCCCGATTGGGCGACGGCCTACGCGAGCGGCGCGAAGGGCGAGCAGGTGGTGCTGGCGTGGCGTTACCTGCGGCCCGGCTGGAAGCTGGCAGTCACGCCGCAGCGCTTCGCCGAGGCGGCGGTGTTGCAGGCGCTCGTGGACAGCGCGCGGCTGACGACGGTCGTCGCAGACGACGGCCAGATGATGACCGAGGTGTCGCTCTCCGTGCGGAACAACGGCCGGCAGTTCCTCGAAGTGGAGCTGCCGCCGCGCGCGATGGTGTGGAGCGCGTTTGTCGCGGGCACAGCCGTCCGGCCCACGAAGCAAGGCAGCAAGCTGCTGTTGCCGCTGGAGCAGAGCGCGGCGGACACGGCGATGGCGGTGGAGTTCACCTACGTGGCGGCCGACAAATTCCCGAAGCGCCAAGGCAACGTGGCACTCGCGACGCCGAAGCTCGACGTGCCGCTCAAGAACGCGCGCTGGGAGTTGCTGTTGCCGCCGGACTACGAATACACGGACTTCGCTGGGTCGATGGGCCGCGACCTCACCGGCGCACCCGTAGTGACGGTGAATTACTCGGCGGCCGAATACACACGGCAGGAGGCGCGCGGGAAGGAACTGCGCGACAACGAGGCGAAGTCGAGCTTCGGTCGGCTGAACGGGCTGTTGTTGTCGGGCAAGTTGGGCGAGGCGAACAACGAGTTCTTCAACTACAACCGGCGCGCAGCCAACCCGCAGGGCATTCGCGGCGGGCAGCAAGGCGGGCCGGCGGGCAAAGACGCGGACGCGGATGAATTCCGGCAATTGAAGGAGGTCGAGGTGCAACTCCGACGCTCGCAAGCGAGCAACCTCGTGCAGGCGCAGCAGGCCTACACCTTGGACAACGCGGCGAAGCTGGGCGTGCAGGTGGATAGCTACTTCGTCGCTGGCAACGATGGCAAAGGCGCGCAAATGCAGGTCAACCAGCAGGCGTTGCGCTACGACACCGAAGCCGCCGAACAACAGTTAGAGAA
Source organism: Verrucomicrobiota bacterium (assembly GCA_016871445.1). Lineage (GTDB taxonomy): Bacteria > Verrucomicrobiota > Verrucomicrobiia > Limisphaerales > SXTU01 > SXTU01. Next base: position 14,318 of record VHDH01000078.1, read on the forward strand.
GCTCCAGAAAGCGCAGGAAGTGACCGTGACGACCGTGCAACCGCTGCGGGTGAACCTGCCGTTGCGCGGCCAGCGCCACGTCTTCACGCAGGTGCTGCAAACGGAAGTGAACAAGCCCATGACCGTTGAGTTCGCCGCTCGCAACCTCAAGGCTGGCGGCTGGCTCAAACCCATCGTGCTAACGCTCGGGGCGTTCCTCGTGTTGTGGATTGCCGTGGCCTTTTTCGCGCCACGCCG
>VHDH01000079.1 GCA_016871445.1 Verrucomicrobiota bacterium
AAATGCTCGCCGGCCCCAAACCCGCCGCCGAACTCGCCACGGGTTCGTGGCTGGCTGCCGTTTTTGGGCGCGGCCGCGTCCTTGGCGCGTGGCCTGCCGCCGACTTTGGCGACGCGGAAATCGAAGAGGCCTGCCTCTTCCTTCTCGGTGCATGCTCATGTCAGGTTAAACGCCAAAACCCTGGGTGGGATTTGCTGATGAATGTGAACTGGGACCAGGAATTGCAGGGGGCTGCGCTAAAGACCAAAGGCACGCCTGACACCGCATCAACAAAGGTCGTCGTGACTTCGTCCAAATCCAATGACGTGGCTGAAACGGTGACCATTGGCAGCAGCCCAAAGCCGGAATCTGCCAAGGCACCCGAAGCGAACTTCAAGGCACCGCTCTGGCTCGGAGCAGTCGCGTGCGCAGCCATCGGGCTGTTCCTGTTCACCCGCCGAAATTAACTTCCCGCCGCCGATGAAACCCCTCGCCGCTATGCTCCTCGCTCTCGCCGCCTTGCTTGCGGCGCTTGCGGTGCTCCAAAAGCGTGGCTCTGCGCCGACTGGTTCAGCGTCTGCCACGGCGCTCACGGTGTTTTGCGCCGCCGGGTTGAAGCAGCCGGTCGAGGCCGTGGCCGCGAAGTACCGCGCGGAGTTCGGCATTGAGGTGCGGCTGCAATACGGGCCGACCGGTGGGCTGCTTTCCAGCCTGCGCGTCGCCAAGCGAGGCGACCTGTTCATCGCCGCGGACGATGGCTCGCTCGCGGATGCGCGGAAGTTTGAACTGGTGCGCGAAGCGATTCCGCTCGTGCGGCAACATCCCGTCATCGCCGTGCGCGCGGGCAACCCGAAGAACATCCGCGCTCTTCCCGACTTGCTGCGCGACGACGTGAAGCTCGCGCTGACCAATCCCGACGCCGCCAGCATCTCGCGCGTGACGAAAGCAGCGCTCGCGGAGGACGCCTTGATTGACGGGGGGCGGCCCGTCGTGGTTTGGGAACAGCTCGCCGCGCGCGCCGCCGTGATGAAGCCCACCGTCACCGAGGTCGCCGCCGACCTTTCGCTTGGCGCGGTGGACGCCGCGATACTTTGGGACTCGACCGTGCCGCAATTTAAAGGGCTGGAGGCGGTGGAAGTTCCCGGGTTGAAGCGGCGCGTGGAAAACGCCAGCGCTGCCGTGCTTGCCTTCACTTCGCAACCGACCGCCGCGCTGAAGTTCGCGCGCTACCTGGCCGCGCCAGAGAAGGGCGGTGAGATTTTTCGACAGCATGGTTTCCAGCCCATCGGTGGTGATAGGTGGGCAGAGAAACCCGATTTAATCCTCTACAGCGGTGGTGTGAACCGGCTGGCCGTCGAGAAACTGCTGCGGCAGTTCGCCGACCGCGAAGGCATCAACATCACCACGGTCTTCAACGGCTGCGGCATCCTCTGCGCGACGATGAAGACGATGGGCGACGCGGCGAACGCGAAGTTTCCCGATGCCTACTACGCGTGTGACCTCTGTTTCGTGCCGCCTGTGGCCGAGCAGTTCCCCGAGGCTGTGCTGCTGACGGAGACGGACATCGTCATCGCGGTGCGGAAGGGCAACCCGCAAGGCGTCCGTACGCTGGCGGACCTCGCGCTTCCGAACCTCAAAGTCGGCCTATGCAACGCCGAGCAAAGCACGCTGGGCTTTATGACCCGGGGAATGCTGAAGCAAACCGGCCTGCTCGATAGCGTCCGCAAGAACGTTGTCGTCGAGGTGCCCACGGCTGACTTCCTCATCAACCAAATGCGCGCGGGCGGGCTGGACGCAGCCATTGTCTATCGCGTGAATGCCGCGCCGCAGGCGGAGCACATCGAGTATTTTCCCATCAAGCACGAAGGTGCGAAAGCCATTCAGCCTTTTGCTGTGCGCAAGAATTCGCCCAACACACAACTCGCCCAGCGGTTGTTGAACTGGCTCAAGTCAAATCGCAGCGAGTTTGAGCAGGCGGGATTTCAGTGGCGCGGCAACGATCCGGTGCTCAAGAGCAAAGACATTAAGGTGCCGGAGTATCTGCGGGAGAAGTGAAGTGAGCAAAGCCGTCCGCTTGCCTTAGCCGCCGCCGGGTCTACACTTCGCCCCGGTGCAAGTGCCTGCCGAAGTGCCCGTAATGATCTTGCCGGAGACAACTTTGTTTCCGGGCATGTCGCTGCCGCTGCGCATTTTCGAGCCGCGTTACCGGCGGATGCTCGCGGATGTGCTCGAAGGCGGGCGGATGTTCGCCGTCGCGTTACGCAACCCCAAGCACCAAGGTGAGACGCCCATGTCTATTGGTGGACTAGGGTTGGTGAGCGCGGCTGCCCAGCAGCCAGATGGCACAAGCCTGCTGACCCTGCTGGGGCTGGCGCGCGTCGAGTTTTTAGGGTCGGTGCGATTAAAGCCCTATCGGGTCGAAGCCGTTCGTGCGCTTGCGTCGCTGCCCGTGGATGAGCCGCAGGTGGATGTGCTCGCGAGGAAAGTCCGCGCTTTGGTGCGCAAGCGGATCAAGGCAGGCTTCGATCTCGGTATGCCCATGCCCGGCGACCCCGCGAAGGCTAAGCAGCTTCAGGACATGCAGGTGATGGCAAACGCCTCTTTCCAACAATTCGGCAAGCACATTGCCCAGATCAAATCGCCCGAGCAGCTGGCCGACCTTGTGGCCAGCACCCTGATTAGCGACCCGTTGGCCCGGCAAATCCTGCTTGCCACGCCGCAAATTGAGGAGCGACTTAAGCGTCTGCATCAGATCCTGCTCGTCACCGAGTTCCGTGCCGGAGAATCTTAATCACGCTAAACCCCATGATGAACCCTTCTGCCTCCGCCAGCCGTAATGAAACCCTCTCAGCGCACTTTGCCTCGATGGTAATGCAGAACGCGCAAATGGCGCTGATGCTCCTCGGCCAGGTGCCGCACCCCGAAACCGGGCAGACTGTCACCGACCTCGAGGGTGCAAGGATGTTTATCGACCAACTTGAGATGCTCGAGGTTAAAACCAAAGGCAACCTTACCAAGGAAGAAGAGCAGTTGCTGAAGCAAAGCCTCGTCGGCACGCGCATGGCGTTTGTCGCGGCCACCCAGCAGCAGGAGAAGGCTGCCCCGCCCGTGTCGGACTCGAGCGCGGCTGCGAGCGTTCCCCCAGCCCCCGCGTTAGAGACGCCGGATGCTCCTGCTCCGCTCGACGATGAATCCCGCAAGAAGTTTTCGAAGAAGTATTGACCGCTTGGAAAAAGGTTCCGCTCATGAGTTTTGTTGCCGCTTTCTCTCACCGCCAGCTGCGTTCCTCGCACATGCTCTGGAGAGAGCAGGGTTGCGGGAAAATGCCGCCCCTTGCGGAAGCGTAGGCTGTCTTATTTGACCGATTCCTGTGACCACGCTTTTTCGCGCCCTGCAATTCTTCCGGCCTGAGCGCGCGCGGCTCGTTGGGGTTTTTGCACTCATGCTCGCGGGCATCGGCGCTAACTTGCTTAAGCCATGGCCCATGGCCGTGCTCGTGGACAGTGTGCTAGGCACCAAGGCACTGCCCGTCGCGCTCCAATCGTGGTCGGGCGAAAAGTCCGCGCTGATCGCTTTGCTCGCCGGGGCGACCATCGCGCTGCACCTTCTGCAAGGTGGTTTCAACGCGACGCAAAACTTTCTCGCGATCAGCATCGGGTTGCGCGGACTTCGGCGCGTGCGTAACGAGGTTTTTGGGTGGCTTCAGCGGCTGTCGTTCCGCTTCCATCAAGACCGCAGCAGCGGTGATCTCATCCATCGGGCCGCGTGGGACACGTATTCCTTTCAGACGCTTTTCCAGCAAGGGATGATGACCAGCGCGGGTGCGGCGTTGTCTTTCAGCCTGATGGTCGTGGTCATGGCGCAGCTAAACGGCCGGCTCACGCTTGTCGCACTTGCCACCGTGCCCCTGCTATTGCTCGTCCTTCGTACGTTTGGCCGGCGAATGACTGAACAGGGTGTGACGGCGCAGCAGGCTGACAGCCAGGTGACCTCGCTGGTTCAGCAGGGTATCGCTGCGCTTCCGCTCGTGCAAAGTTACACCCGCGAGCAGCAGGAGGCGGCGCGGTTTGGCAGGCACACGGAGACCGCGCAGGCACGACGGCTTGCACAGCATGGTTGGGAGGTTGCTTATTGGTTCGCTATTACGGCGGTCTTTGGCGGCGGCGCGGCGGGTATCCTTTGGGTGGGCGCGCACCAGGTCTTGAGTGGCACGGCTACAATTGGCGAGTTGTTCATTTTCCTGACTTATTTAAGCCAGTTCTATGAGCCACTCAACCAACTGGCTCATGCCGGTGCGACGGTGAGCAACGCGAGCGTCGGAGCGAAGCGCGTGTTCGAAATTCTCGACACCCCGGAGGAAGTGAAAGACGCCCCGGAGGCGAGGAGCGTGGTACGGAGTACGAAACAGGGGATAATTTCTAAATCTGTCTCCACTTCGACTCACGGTCCACGCCTCACGTCTCCCGCTTTGGAGCTTAAAGGCCAACTCGACTTCGACAACGTGGCCTTTCGCTATGTCGATGATCGGGAAATTCTGCGCGGTGTCAGTTTTACCCTCGCGCCCGGCCAGTCGGCCGCCGTCATCGGGCCAAGTGGCGTGGGGAAGACCACGTTGCTTAACCTCGTGCCGCGTTTCTTTGACCCCACCGGCGGCGCGGTGCGGCTCGACGGTGCGGACTTGCGGACCCTGCGCGTGCGCGACCTCCGCGCACAGGTGGCTATCGTCTTACAGGAGCCGGTTCTCTTGCCCACGAGTATTGTCGAGAACATTGCCTATGGCCGTCCAGGGGCTACGCGCGCGGAAATCACGGCTGCCGCGAAGGCGGCTAATGCGCATGCTTTCATCGAGCAGCTTCCGCAGAAATACGACACTTTGGTTGGCGATGGCGCAGTTCGCCTGAGCGTCGGTGAGCGCCAGCGTCTGAACCTCGCCCGCGCGTTCTTAAAGGACGCACCCATCCTTTTATTAGACGAGCCGACCAGTGCGCTCGACTCCGAGAGCGAGGCGCTGGTGATGGAAAGCCTCAAGCGGCTCATGCGCGGACGCACAACCCTTATTGTTGCGCACCGACTCGTAACTGTCCGCACGCTGGATAAGATTCTTGTCCTAGAAGCTGGGCGCTCAAGTGAAAGTGGCACGCACGATGAACTGCTGGCGCAAGGCGGCTACTATACGCGCGTGGTTAGCGGGCAGATCGCTCTGGAGTAGAAGGCCAACCCGGGCATCGCTGTTGGTCCGGCGGCGAATCGTTTTGGTGATCCCTGCAGGGTCGCGCGGCGTTGCATCGTCAGCTGCGACTCGTCCCGACGGCTTGGCCTGTGCGCGGCCTAGAAATAAAATAAAAAATTTCAACCTGTGGAACCCGGGGAGGTGAAAACGGAATGCTTACTTTTTCTTCTCCGCCGCAACTCGGTTGAGGGCCAGCGCGAGGCGGGATTTTTTACGGTCAGCGGTGCCCCGCTTGATGACCCCCTTCTTGACCGCCTTGTCGAGCATGGAGATAGCGGCACGAAGTGCATCAGCAGAGCTGGTCGGCGTGGCAAGTGCCGCCCGAAACTTTTTCTCGGCGGTCTTGAGCTGGGTTCGGACGACGCGGTTTCGGACTTGTTTGCGTGCGCTGTTGCGCATGCGACGGGCGGCTGACTTCGTGTTCGGCATAGTGTTTTCTTATCTAAGAGGCGCGCACCCTAGCGAATGGCTGGTGGATGTCAACGGCGGGTTCGGAGGTGATTGGCATGAAGGGGCGCCGGTAGCTTTTATTGGAATACTGGTTCGCACCAAGTGAATGCTATTACGCGTGTCTTGTTGCGTTTGCGGAGTTGGGGCGCACTATCAGGGGATAAAGGCGGTGGTGACTGAGGTTACACGGCCCGGGGAAAGAAGCCGACGCGACACGCCCGATCTTAGGGTTATTTAATAAGCGGTGCGAAGTTTGCCGGCGTCGCGGGCGGACTTCAGGCAGGATTCTCGCGCAAGTTTTGAGCCACGGTGGCAAAATCAAGAAGTTGGTCATTCAACCAACGCTCTGACCCTAGGCTAGCGCTTATTGCGTGATTTTGACGCATTAAGCTTCACCATCACGCATCATTTGTCGTTAGATCCATGATTTAAGCCTAAAGAGGTGGACCAGTTCAAACTTTGCTCATAAGACCCGTCGTGTCTATAATCTGCATCTGTTTGAAAACCAATAGTTTGTAAATCATCAGATCAGCCTTTTGAGTTTCCTAAATAATATTCGACCAATTCGATTCAAGTGGCATGACAATAGCTCTCATTCATGTTAAGCCTTAATTAGCTAGCTTTGGGAAGCGGTTTCCGGAGTTAGCTGGCTGGAAAACAAAAAACATAAAAACATGAAAAGCCTACGCAGCAAAAAATTCGGGGCCTTCACGCTAATCGAGTTGCTCGTCGTGATCGCCATCATCGCCATCCTGGCTGGCATGCTCCTGCCCGCCCTCTCCAAGGCCAAAGCCAAGGCGGCTCGCATCAAGTGCGCCAGCAACCTCAAACAAGTCGGCCTCGCTTTTAGGGTATTCGCTAATGATAACGACGACCGCTTCCCGTATCGCGTCGCTACATACAATTCTGCTGCCTTAGGTATTGCAGCAGCAAACCTGCCGAACGCTGCTGCTGCTGGCCAGCGTGTCTGGGCCCACTTCCAGGTTATGAGCAATGAACTTGGCTCAGCCAAGATCCTTACGTGCCCGGGTGATCGTAACAAGCTCAACAACCAGAGAAGTGACTTCACTGCTAATGCCACAACAGGTTACAACAACCCAGCTGGTGACAACGCGCCAGTTGCCGCGAACATTTACACCTACGCTGCCGCCGGTAAGGATAACGCCACTTCCTTCTTTGTTGGTCTGAATGCAGATGAGACACAGCCGAACTCGGTCTTGAGTGGCGATCGCAACTTCGGCATAAATAGCAACCCTGCACAAGATAAATACGCTCGCGGCGTGCAAACTATGCCCGTTGGTGCGGCTGCTCGTTTCGCATGGCGTATGGGAGGGGGCACAGCTGGTTCGGCAGCCCAGCATGACCAAGCAGGCAACTATGCCTTGTCTGATGGTAGCGTCCAGCAATCAACGTCCTCTGCCCTCGAGATACAGATGCGCCAGATGGGCACTGGCGCCGGCTTAGCAAACGGAACCGTGACATTCCCCAACTAAGTTCGGACAAAAAACCACTCGCAAGGGCACCCGTTGGCGGGTGCCCTTTTTTCTTACCCACGGGTCAGATATAGCGCGGCAGGAATCATCTCCAACTGGCCCGATTGAACTCGTACCAATAAAGATTAGCCGCTGAATCCATAACATCCGATGCCTTCGCTGAACTTGGTGAACGGGCCTGTGGCAAGTGAGGAGACTCGTTACCGCTTCGCGCTAACTCCACATAGTCTCGCATACACGCAAGAGTGGCCGAGCAAGTTTAACCGAATTTTACTTAACTTAAGCCGATAAAATTCCGTGCCATGTCATTCTGAGTAGGCTTGGTTGGCTTGGTAAAGAGTCTGCCGTGACAGGAGTGACTGGACGACGCTGGCCGGCTTTTTTTCGGCGGCGGCGAGAGCGGCTGTGACCAAAGATCTGGCACCCTCAAAATCCCCGGCTGCGGCACAAGCAGCAGCGGCAATGTCGAGTAAGGAGGAGTCTGGTTTGGGGGTGCGCTGGAGCAATTGCAAAGCCAGCGCTTTAGCTCGATTGCCATCCCGCACCGCGGCTTTGGCGGCGAGGAGCCAGGCCAAATGCTGCATGGCAGGGCGGTAATCGGGTTGTTGCTCCAGCACGCGCTCAAACTCGTCGCGCGCCTGCTGGGGTTGGCCGAGTTTGGTTAGAAGAATCGCCAGATTGTGGCGTGCATTAGGGTTCTTGGGCTGTTGTTCTACCACTGCTTTGAGATGTTCAAGGGCCTCAGTCAGTCGTCCCTGTTTTGAAAGGAGCGCACCGAGGTTGTTGCGGGCCGTGAGATTAGTCGGGTAGTTGCGCAGGAGTGATTGCAGCGTCTGGGTGGCTTCAATCTCTTTGCCAGCTTGGCCGAGGTAGACCGCAAGATCCACTTGAATATCCGGGTCCTTGGGGGCGAGCTCCGCTGCGGCTCGCATATAGTCGACCGCCTTGGGGTAGTCCCCCCTGAGCGAATATGCAGTGGCCAAACTTTGGCGGCGTAAAGGATCGCTAGGATGTTCCGGTAATTCTCTAAGTAGTACCCGGATTTGCTCATTCGCCGTGTTGCCCTTTGGATCCATGCGAAATGCCTCATGAACAAATCCCAGTGAGAGCTTCGGCTGTCCGAGTTGGGCATACACCCAGCTGAGGTTGAACAGCGGTTGTTGCGCAGGATGAAGCCTCAAGGATTCCATCAAGTACGGAATAGACTCACGAATGAACCCCCGCGCCACTAAGTCGGAACCGTAGTTGTTTAAAGCTGTAGCGTTGTTAGCAGTAACCTCAACCGCCCGGCGAAACAAGGTGGTGCTGTTTTGCCAGTGGGGAAGCTGTGCCCGGGTAACAAGTGCGCTGACAATTAAAGTTGCCCCGGTGATCCACGGCAGTACTCCCGACTTGCCCCACCGACGGGCGACCTCCCTCAGACCCCACACCAGAATCACAAATAATCCGGTCAGAGGGAGGTAAGTGTAACGGTCCGCATGCGCTTGTTCCCCCACTTGCACGATGCCAATGACGGGCATCAAGACCCCGAGAAACCAAAACCAGCCGGTTAAGAGCAATGGTATCCGGCTGGCCCAACAAAGAACGAAGATGGTGAAGGTGACGAGAAAAGCCGCTGGCGGCAGCCAAACCATGGTTTGTACGGAACTGCCCAGATGCGGATACAGCACACACAAATGCGTCGGCAGGAACAGTTGTGTCAGATACATCCCGTAGCCATACAACGCGCTCTGAAGGCGCGCGTCCCACGGCAGGCCCGTTAAAGAGCTCATCGTGCCAACCCGATGTTGAGAGTAGACCGTAGAAACGCATATGACGACCACCACTGCCATGAGTGGGATCTTCTCCCTAATGAATGGCCACCACGTCCGTGCGAAGCGAACCAAACCGGTTACTCTCCATTCCGAGGGCGCGGGGAAACAGATGCGCTGCAGCGGCCAAAAATCCAGCAGCATCAGCACACAGGGCAGGGTGACGCCCATTGGTTTCGACATCACCGCCAGCACGAAGCCAAAAAAGGTCGCCAAGAATCCCGGGGCACTTGGTCGTTTGGCATAACCGGCGTAGGCCCAAATCGTATAAAACCAAAACAAACCGCAGAGCACGTCCTTTCGTTCGCCAATCCAAGCCACCGACTCCACATGAAGCGGGTGCCAAGCGAACAGCGCTGCTCCCACTGCACTGGGCCAGATTTCTCCGGATAAGCGTTGAAAGGCCAGAAAACAAAAAACTACTGCGCCAAGGTGTATGAGCAGGCTGCTCAGATGATGGAATCCGGCCATTGCCCCTGCCAATTCGATGTCCAGCATGTGCGAGAGCCAGCTCAATGGGCGCCAATAATCAATCTCTGCGGAGGTGAAAGCCCACTTGATCCCCTCCCAAGTGAAGCCCGGTGCGACCATGGGGTTGTTGGTCACAAATACGTCATCGTCGTAGTTGATGAACTCATATTCCACTACGGGCAAGAAGATGAGGAAGGTCAGCAAAGCCAGGCTCACTGCGACCTTGGCCAGCAGCGGGCGTTGCTCGCCCTCCGCAGGCGGCAGTCCCTTGGCTTCGTCTCCAGGGAGGGTGGGCAGGTTCATTGTGGGCTTAGGTTCGGGCAAACTGGCTGCGCCCGCAAAGTAAAAGCCTGCGCCCGCCCTGTCAAAACCGCGCCGTGCTTGAAGCCCCGGCCTTCGCTGTTACCCTTGCCCCATGTTGAAACTGGACGACCTGACGCTACGGCTGCATCCCGCCGACAACGTGGTGGTGGTGAAACGGCCACTCAAGCCGGGGGTGGAACTGGAATTGGGTGCGTTGCGTATCAAAGTTGCGAAGGGCATCCCGCCGGGACACAAACTCGCCGTCGCAGAGATCGCGGACGGGGCACCAGTCACGAAATACGGCCAGACCATCGGCTTTGCCAGGGGCCGAATCCTCCCCGGCGAGCATGTGCATACGCCTAACGTCGAGTTGAAGGACTTCGGCCGTGACTACGCCTTCGGCGTGGATGCCCGGCCGGTGGTGCATCATCCCGCTTCGGCAATGCGTCACTTTCAGGGGTTTGTGCGCCCCACGGGCAAGGTCGGCACGCGCAATTACCTGGGGGTCATCTCCAGCGTGAACTGCTCGGCGGGCGTCTCGCGCTACGTGGCTGACCGCTTTCGCGGGTCAGACTTCGCGCGCGACTTTCCGTGCATTGATGGCGTGGTGCCCTTTACTCACAAGGTCGGGTGTGGCATCCAGCCGGGCGCGCCGCACGAACTGCTCCAGCGCGTCACCGCGGGTATTGCGCGGCATCCGAACATTGCGGGTTATGTAATGATCGGCCTAGGCTGTGAAGTTAACCAAGTGCATCTAATCGCCGAGGCGCACAAACTGTCGCAGCCGTTGCCGGGCGAGGCTGCTCCGACCTTCCTGACGATCCAAAATTCCGGTGGCGTGCGCAAAACTGTCGAGGCCGCCGCGGCCGCTGTGGCCAAACTGCTGCCTGCGGCCAATGCGCTTAAGCGCACCCCCCAGCCAGTTTCTAAGCTCATCCTCGCCGAAAACTGCGGCGGCTCCGACGGCAACAGCGGCATCACCGCCAATCCTGCGCTGGGGGTTGCCTCTGATGAACTGGTGCGTTACGGCGGCACGAGCGTGCTAGCCGAAACGCCAGAGATTTACGGTGCGGAACATCTGCTCACTCGGCGCGCCGTCTCGCCTGCTGTCGGGCAAAAGATCGTGGACCTTATTCGCTGGTGGGAGGCCTACGCACGGGCCAACGACGGCTCAATTGACAACAATCCGAGCTACGGCAACAAGGAAGGTGGCCTCACGACCATATACGAGAAAAGTCTTGGCGCGGTCGCCAAGGGCGGGCAGTCCCCACTCGCCGCCGTTTATGCCTATGCGGAGGAGATCACCACGCCCGGCTTTGGATTCATGGACACGCCTGGCTACGATCCTGTGAGCATGACCGGGCTGGTCAGCGGCGGCTGTAACATCGGTGTCTTTACTACCGGCCGGGGCAGCGTCTATGGCTGCAAGCCCGCGCCATGTCTCAAAGTTGCCACCAATACTGCCATCTACCAGCACATGATCGAGGACATGGACATCAATGCCGGCACAATTCTCGACGGCACCGAGACGGTCGAGCAGGTCGGGATGCGTATCTTCGAGGAAATCATCGCCGTCGCCAGCGGCAAGAAAACCAAGAGCGAACTCGCGGGCCTAGGCGACGACGAATTCGCCCCTTGGTTGCTTGGTGCGCAGTTCTAAACACTCATGGGGCAGTGGCTCTCATGGAACACGCCCAGGGCAAGTTAGCGCGCCCCGCTACGCCTCAGCCCACTGGCTAGAAGAGGTGAAGAAGCAACCACTAGTAATGTCGCCAACTTACGCACCCATTTTGGCGTTCAGCATTAGCACCCCCAGCAAGCCGTCCCCTTTACTCAAGGTCACTCGGAAGCTCTCAGCGTGTAACGGGTTCGAATGCGTTCAACTCGCCCAGCTTGTCCTCGACCATCCTAATGATCATGGCAAAATATTGAAAACTGCGGCTTAAACCCCGTCTGAGTGGCCAGCTCCAAGCCATGAAAAAAATTCTCGTTTCGCTCGCCGTACTTTCGTTTGTCGAGTCACTTCGGCTGTCCGCCGCCGACTTTCGTGCTGGGGCCGCCGTCGTGGACGTGACTCCCGCCGTGCTGCCCGTGCTCGTCAACGGCGGAATGCTCAATCGCAGCGTGGAGAAGGTAAACACCCGCGTGAACGCCCGTGCGCTCGCGCTATCCGATGGGCGTGAACAAGTCGCCATCGTTGTCGTGGACAGCTGCATGATGGGCCGGCCATTGCTCGACGAGGCCAAAGGGCTTGCGGCTAAGCGCACCGGCATCGCTGCGAACCGCATCCTCATCTCCGCGACGCATGCGCACAGCGCGCCGTCAGCGTTCGCGTGCCTCGGCACTGACGCCGACCCGCGCTACGTGCCGTTCCTCCGCGACAAGCTCGTTGAGGCTATCGCCGCTGCGCAGAAGAATTTGGAGCCGGCGCGCATCGGTTGGGCAAAGGGCTTCGCGCCCGAATTCACCGCCTTACGCCAATGGATTCGCCGGCCCGACCGCCTCGCGGAAGATCCGTTCGGCAACAAGACCCTCCGCGCGAACATGCACTCGGGTCGCATTTGGGACGATGTGACGGGTGAATCTGGCCCGGAGGACCCCGACCTCACGCTGATTTCGATCCAGGCGCGCGACGGTCGACCGCTCGCCGTGCTCGGGAATTTTTCGATGCACTACTTCGGCGACAAAGACATCAGCGCGGACTACTTCGGCCTGTTCAGCGAAGGGCTGAAGGCACGCCTCGCCGCGAGCGCGCCCGCTGGCCAAGCGCCCTTCGTCGGTATCATGTCGCACGGTTGCAGCGGCGACATTTACCGGGTGGACTACAAAATTCCCGAGAAGCAACGCCCCAGCCCGACCATCCAGCAATACGCGGACGGCTTGCTGGACATTGCGATAAAGGCGCTCGCCGGCATCGCATATCGCAGTGATGTGACGCTCGCGATGGCCGAGACGCGCTTGCCGCTCAACTACCGCGTGCCTGACAAGCAATTGCTCGAATGGTCCAAGGGCATCGTGAAGGAAATGGGCGACCGTTTGGCGAAGACTACGACTGAGGTTTACGCGCGCGAGCAAATCATTCTCCACGAAATGCAGCGGACGGAAGTCGTCGTGCAGGCGCTAAGGATTGGCGACATCGCGATCGCGACCACGCCTAACGAGACCTACGCCGTGACGGGCTTGAAAATCAAAGCCGCCAGCCCGCTGCGCAACACGATGGTCATCGAGTTGGCCAATGGCGCGGATGGCTACATTCCGCCACCTGAGCAGCATGCGTTCGGTGGCTACAACACCTGGCCCGCTCGCTCCGCCGGCCTCGAGGTACAGGCCGAGCCGAAGATTGCCGAAGCAGCAATTCATTTGCTCGAGCTGGTCAGTGGGCAAGCGCGTCGCCCGTGGCAACTGCCCGCCGGCCCAGCCACCCGCACTGGCCTCGAGGCCAAGCCGCTCGCATATTGGCGGCTAAACGAATTCACTGGCCCGCTCGCGGCGGACGCTACCGGCCGCGGCCATCATGCGGCCTATGAGGCGGGCATCACGTTTTACCTCGACGGCCCGCGGCCGGCAGAGTTTGCCTCTAAGGACGAAATCAACCGCGCCCCACACTTCGTCGGAGGCCGGTTGCGCGCGCAGCTGGAGCAACTCGGTGAACGCTACTCTGTCTCGCTGTGGCTATGGAATGGTATGCCGAACGACGGGCGCGACGTGAGCGGGTGGCTCTTTTCGCGCGGGCCAGATCAAGGCATGAACGCTAACAGCGAGCATCTCGGCATCGGCGGCAAAAGCGGCCATATGGGAAAACTCGTCTTCTTCCGGGGCACAGACGCGACCAGCGCCGTGGCCGGGCGGACGGAAATTCCCCGCTGGCAATGGCATCACGTCGTGCTGGTCCGCGATGGGCTGAAAGTCCGCGCCTTTCTCGATGGCCAGCTCGAAATCGAGACAACGCTCCCTGTGAAGTTTGCGCCCGCGGGTTTCGGCCACATCTTTCTCGGCGGCCGCAGCGACAACTCTGCTAACTGGGAAGGTCGTCTCGATGAGGTCGCCGTTTTTGACCGTGCCTTGACCGCGCGCGAGGTGTGGAAGCTGGCGGGGAAGTGACGAGTTGCCGAGGTGTCGAGCCAGCTTACCGAGACGAAAGTGCCCCACTCGGCGTTCGGCCCGAGTCAGCCAAACAGCAGTTTTTGGATTTGTGAAACGCTGGCGGTGCCGGTAGTGCCGAGCTGGTGGATGACGACAGATGCAGCGGCATTGGCGATTGCAATGGCCTCGCGGAGCGTCGCGCCCGCGGCAAGTGCAGCGGTGAGGTTCGCGGTTACGGCATCGCCCGCCCCGACTATGTCAATCGGCCCGCGCAGCGGGTGGCAAGGAACGTGTTCCACCTGACC
>VHDH01000080.1 GCA_016871445.1 Verrucomicrobiota bacterium
TATTCGTATTCGATGGAGATGTTGCCCTCGAACTTCTGGCGCTTCAGCTCGGCGAGGATCGCGCCCATGTCCGTGATGCCAGTGCCGAAAATGGTGTCGTGCTGGCCCGGGCCGAGCGCGGCGCGTTCCTTCATGTGGACGCTCATGATGCGGCCTTCGAGGATCTTCACGCAGTCGAGCGCCTTCAAGCCGGAGGTCTGCCAGTGGCCGAGGTCTGCGCACGCCCCAATGCGCCGGTCGCGATTCATCACTTGGTCACGGACAAAATTCGGATCCCAAACTTTGTAACTCGGGTCAAGGACTTGGTTGCCCTGCGCGTCGCGTTCCTTCTTGAAGCGCTTCGCGTGCTGGTGGATGCCCACGCGGATGTCGAACTCCTTCACGAACTTCTCAATGAGGTCGAGGTTGTCCACGGACTCGGTGGTGATGCCGTAGAAGCCCATCGTCTTGGCGAACTCGAAGATCTTCCGCGCGCCGGCCTCGTCCTTCGGGATGGTGACGACGCCGTAGTTGACCGCGCGGACCTTGTGCTGCGCGAGCTTGGCCTTCACCTGCGCGACGACTTCGGACGAGGCGTCGTGGCTCCACTTGGTTTTGTTGGCGAGCTTGTCTTCCTTGGTGAGGAACTGGCCAGGGTAAAACTCGATGACCTTCCCGCCGGCCTCAGCGGTCTTCTCGATGGCCTCGAAAACGGAGAAGCGGTTGAAGGTGTAAGCCTGGCAGCCGATGGCGAAGCCGTTGATCTTGGCGTCGTCAGGAATCGGCGCGGCCGAGGCGGTTAGCGCCGCCAGCCCAGCGGCAAACACAACGGCGTGGAAGTATTGTCTATAGCTCATGGTGGGTGGTCAGACTTGTTGGGCCGGCTGCGGATTCGGAGAATTACGGCCCATAACTTGTTGTCGAATCAGGCCAGCAGTTTTTGCACTACGCGTGCGCCCTCGAAGCCGGTGAGCTTGAAATCCAGCCCTTGCGAACGGTAGGTGAGCCGCTCGTGGTCAAAGCCGAACTGCTTGAGCACGGTAGCGTGCAAGTCGTGAACACTCACTGGGTCGCGCGTGATGCTCCAGCCAATCTCGTCGGTCTCACCGATGACTTGGCCGCCCTTGATGCCGCCGCCAGCCAGCCACATTGAGAAGGCGAACGGGTGATGGTCGCGGCCGGTGACATTCGTGGACCCGCCGCGATTCTCACCGAGCGGCGTGCGGCCAAACTCGCTCGCCCAAATGACCATCGTGTCGTCGAGCATCCCGCGCTGCTTCAAGTCCCGCACGAGCGCGGCAATGGGTTGGTCAGCCATGCCGGCACAGAAGGGGAGCTCTTGGTTGAGGTTACTGTGGTGGTCCCACGAAGCATGCAACAACGTGACGAAGCGCACCCCGCGCTCAACCATGCGCCGCGCGAGCAAGCAATTCCGCGAGAAGGTCGAGTAAGTCTCCGGCCCACCGCCGCGTCCACCGGGGTTTTCGCGGGACTTCCGACCGACGCCGTAGAGGTCCAGTGTGGCTTGCGATTCCTTGCTTAAGTCCATCAGCTCCGGCGTCGCAGCTTGCATGCGGCCGGCTAGCTCGTAGGCACCGATGCGCGAGGCGATTTCCGGGTCGGCGACGTGTTTGTGGCGCAGTCGGTTTAGGTCGCCAATGGCGTCGAGGCCGAGATGCTGCATCTCGTCGGTGAAGCCCGGCGGGTTGCCGAGGTTGAGCACCGGGTCACCTTGGTTACGGAAGAGCACGCCCGCGTAAGTGCTGGGCAAAAATCCGCTCGTCCACGCGCTCGCTCCCGCGCTGGAGCCGCGCCCAGCGTGCAACACGACATAGGCTGGTAGGTCCCGCGATTCGTTGCCGAGGCCGTAGGCGAGCCACGCGCCGAGCGTGGGCCGGCCGAACAGCGGCGAGCCGCAGTTCATCATCAGCTGACCAGGATGATGGTTGAACTGCGTCGTGTTCATCGAACGCACGAGGCAGATGTCGTCCGCGATAGAGCCAATGTGCGGAAGCAGGTCGCTCAACTCCATGCCGCACTGGCCGTAAGGGGTAAACTTGCGCGGGCTGCCCATGAGCCGCACACCCTCCTTCTTGATGAACGCGAAGCGGACTTTTTCCAGCATTTCGTCCGGCAGCTTCTGGCCGTTCATCTGGTTGAGCTTCGGCTTTGGGTCGAATAGGTCAATGTGGCTGGGGGCGCCTTCGAAGTAGATAAGGATGCAGTTCTTCGCACGCGGGGCGAAGTGCGACGCGCGGGCGGCCAACGGGTCGGCGCTGGGCGCGGCATAACCCTTCTCCGCAAACAACGACGCGAGTGCAAGCGTGCCCATGCCGGTGCTCGCGAGGAAATCGCGACGGGTAAGTTCACTGACTTCGGATGGAGACATTTCAAATCGGAAGTTCATAACTCAATCACGCGTGAAAAACTCATCGAGGTTCAGCAGCACCCGGCCCAGCGCGACGAGCGTGGCCTTTTCGGCGATTTCAGGGACGGGTTTAGCGGCTCCGGCGATTTTGGCCGCTCCTTCGGCGTTCGCCTGCGCGAGTTTGAGCTGGGCTTCGTAAAGTTTTAGCAGGCGGCTGAGTTCTTCCGCGCCCGGTGGGCGGGCGAGGGCGCGCTCGAAGCCGTGGCGAATGCGCTCAGCGGCATCGGCAGTGGGCACCTCGGCCATGCGCGCGCCGAGCTGCTGTGCGCACTCGAAGAAAACCGGGTCGTTCAGGAGGGTGAGCGCCTGGAGTGGCGTGTTGCTGCGCTCGCGTCGGGCGCAGGTGGAATTTGAATCGGGCGCGTCGAAGGTCATCAGCATCGGATACGGCACGGTGCGCTGAAAGAAGATGTAAAGGCCACGCCGGTTCTTCTCCGCTCCAGCGCTCTCAGTCCACTTCACCGAGTTCGCGTAGCCAAGCGCGGCGATGTCAGCGGGCAGCGGCGGGCGGATGCTCGGTCCGCCAATCTTCGGGTTCAACAGGCCGCTGGCGGCAAGGTAGGCGTCGCGCACAGTCTCGGCCTCGAGGCGCAGTCGGTTTTGGCGTGCTAGGAGGAGGTTGTTCGGGTCGCGGTCTTGAAGCTCGGGGCGGTTCACCGAGGACTGGCGATAGGAAGCGCTGGTGACGATGAGTTTGATGAGTTGCTTCCTACTCCAACCGAGGCGCGGAAACTCCGCGGCGAGCCAATCGAGCAACTCGGGGTGCGTCGGTTTTTCACCCTGCTTACCGAAGTCCTCGACCGTTGCGACGAGGCCACGGCCGAAGAGGTTTTTCCAAACGTGGTTCACTGAGACGCGCGCGGTGAGCGGGTTGTCCGGCGCGAAGAGCCACTGCGCAAGGTCAAGGCGGTCGGGCTGTGCGGCGCGCGGTTTGAGCGGGTGCAACACGGCGGGCACGGCGGGCCGGACTTCGACGCCTTTGTCGAGGAAGTTGCCGCGCAGGTGGGTGAAGGTTTTCCGCACACCGGGTTCCTCGGCGAGCACGGCGGCGGTGGTAGCAGGCCCGGCGGGAGACTTTTTCTTATGCTCATCGAGCGCGGCGTGGAGCTTACGGCCCTGCTCGTCCACTTGCTCGCGGAAGTATTTGGCGAGCGCCTCGGTTTGCTTGGCGGTGCGTTGCTCGGCCTTGACCGCGAGCGTGGCGGCGACCGCGTCCGGCGTGAAATCTGGTTTGAGCAGACCTTTCGCATCTGTGGCGGAAAGGCGGAATTGGCCGAGCAGGTAAGTCTCTTTGTATTGGTGGTCGAGCGTGATGACGAGCCGAACGCCCTCGGGCAAGTCGAGCGGCGACTTCATCTCGAAGACGGCGACGTGGGACTTTTGCTGCTGCGGCGAGATTGCCCAACCGGCGGTGTCCTCGCCCTTGAGCGCAGCTTCCACGGGAAACTTGTTCTGCGAGTGGTCTGCCTTTGCGCTGGCCAGCTCCAGTTCTCTTCCTTCGGACTGACCAGGCAGGAAGAGCTTAACCGCAAACTTGGTCAGCACGAAGTTGCCGTCCTTCGAGCGGCCCGCGCCTTTCTTTGGGTCAGGGTCGTCAATCGCCTCCAATCGAAAGCCGGTCACGCGCTTAAGCGGGAGCTTGGCCTCGACGGTGTAAGTGTCCTTATCCGGGAGCGCGCCACTAGCAGTGATGACGGATTCCTTTTCGGACTTGAGCGTCGAGCCGTTCTTCGCGGCGAGCTTGTCCGGCGTGAGCACGCGCCACGGCACGGCGGCGACTGACGCGGTCTGCGACCAGGCCGTGAGCCTGGTTGGAAATTCGTTTTTTGTGTCGGTGTCGAACGCGGCCTGCAACTTTGCCGTTTCGGTGTCGTGCGTGGCCTTCGCCTTTTCGAACGCCGCCTGTTCGTCGGCGCTCGGGGCGGAGATGGACTTCTCGTTCGCGTTGTTGAAGAAGGCGAAGAGCTGGTAAAACTCTCGTTGTGTGAAGGGGTCGTATTTGTGCGAGTGACACTCGGCGCAACCCATCGTCGTGCCCAGCCAGACGGTCGCGGTGGTGCTCACGCGGTCCACGACCGCCTTGCAGCGGAACTCCTCCTGGTCGGTGCCGCCCTCAGTATTCGTGAGCGTCTGGCGATGGAAGCCGGTGGCAACTTTTTGCGATTGCGTTGCATTCGGCAGGAGGTCGCCAGCGAGTTGTTGAATGCTAAACTGGTCAAAGGGCAGGTCGCTGTTGATGGCGGCGATGACCCAGTCGCGAAAGGTGTAGGCGAACGGGCGGGGATTGTCTTTCTCGTAGCCGTCGCTGTCGGCGTAGCGCGCGAGGTCGAGCCAGTGGCGCGCCCAACGTTCGCCGAAGTGGGGCGAGGCAAGCAATCGGTCCACAAGCCGCTCGTAGGCGTCAGGTGATTTGTCCGCAACGAAGGCGCGGACTTCCTCCGGCTTGGGCGGCAAGCCGAGGAGGTCGAGCGAGAGGCGGCGAATCAGCGTGGGGCGGTCGGCCTCGGGTGAGGGTTGAAGCTTCTCGCGGGCTAGGCGGGAATGGACAAACGCATCGATGGGGTGCGAGGAGGGGGGAGTATTCAGTGACCAGTTTGCAGTTTTCAGTTTCGCGTCCGGACCCGCCTTGGCCGACTGCACACTGGACACTGAATACTGAACACTCGGCGCTCCCGGCCGCCGCACCGGTTGATACGCCCAATGGTCAGACTTCTTCACCGCCACCTTGCCGTCTTCCGGCCAGACGGCTCCGGCGTCAATCCAAGCGCGGACCTTGCCAATCTCGGCGACGGTCAATGGCTTCTCTTTCGGCGGCATGATGCCTTGTTCACCAAGACCAGCGAGCGCGTGGATCAACTTGCTCTCCGCGCTTTTGCCAGGAATGAAGACCCTGCCGTTGTCGCCGCCTTCAATGGCCCCGACCTGGATGTCGAGCCGCAGGCCGCTCTTCTGCTTTTCCGCACCGTGGCACGAGTAGCACTTCGCAGCGAAGAGCGGCTGGATGTCCTTCGCGAAGTCCACCGGGCCGCTGGCGGCGGGCGGGAGCTTGCTCAGATCGAGTGCGCCCTTTTTAGACTCTGCCGCCGCAAAGGTGAAAGCAGCTCCATTTAGGAGGGCAAGCAAGGTTGCAAGCTTAACCATGGGCTTTGTCGGCGTTTTAGACGGCCCCGAGCAGGATTTTTTTCAGGCCATAGGCCAAGGGTTTGACCTGAGAAAAACGCTCATCATTTGAGCGCAACGAATGACAATGGGACTGTTCAGCTTGAGGCGACCGCGCCGGCGGCGGCGGCCTTCTGCGTGAAGGTGAGCTTGCCCTCCGCGGCAGAAACGTGGACCGGTTCACCGGGGTTAAGACTCCCGCGCAGAAGCTCTTCAGCAAGTGGATCTTCGAGGTTTTTCTCCACGCTGCGGCGCATTGGTCGAGCGCCGTATTGCGGATCAAAACCCTTTTCTACGAGGAAGTCCTTGGCTTTCTCATCGAGCAGGAGCGTGATGCTCTTGTGCTTGAGGCGCTCCATAACTTTCGCGACCTCAAGGTCAAGAATAGTAACGAGGTCGGGCCGGGTTAGCTGCCGGAAGACGATGACGTCATCGAGGCGGTTGAGGAACTCGGGTCGGAAGGCTTTTTTTGCCTCCTCGAGCGTTTTTTCCTTCATCTTCTCGTAGCTCGTCTCGTCCTTGGCGGAGCCAAAACCGATGACGTTGTTTTTCTTGAGCGATTCGGAACCAACATTCGAGGTGAGCAAAATGATGGTGTTGCGAAAATCCACCACGCGGCCCGTGTTATCGGTGAGTTTACCCTCCTCTAGGATTTGCAGGAGCATGTTCATCACGTCGGGATGGGCTTTTTCTATTTCGTCGAATAGCACGACGCAATACGGCTTGCGTCGCACCTGCTCCGTGAGTTGACCGCCCTCTTCATAGCCTACGTATCCCGGCGGCGAGCCAACGAGCCGCGACACGGTGAACTTCTCCATGTATTCACTCATGTCGAGTTGCACAAGATTCTTGGCGTCGCCAAACATTTGCTCGGCAAGGGTCTTGGCTAAGAGTGTCTTGCCCACACCAGTCGGGCCAAGCAGGGCAAACGTGCCTATGGGACGCTTGGGGTCTTTGAGGTCAGCGCGCGAGCGACGCAAAGCCTTGGCCATGGCAACGACGGCGTCGTTCTGGCCGATGATGACGCGAGAGAGAACCTTTTCGACCTCGAGCAGTTTCTGCGTCTCGTCTTTCTCCATGCGCTTGAGCGGAATGCCCGTCCACTTGGAGACAACGTGAAGGATGTCGTCCTCGTCCACCTTCACACGCTTCTCTTCCTTCGAGTCACGCCAAGCTTTGAGCGTGGACTCAAGCTTTTCCTTGGCCTGCTTTTCCTTGTCGCGGTACGAGGCGGCGCCCTCGAAATCCTGTTCCTTAATGGCGCGTTCTTTGCGGTTTTTTAACTCTTCAATTTCCGTTTCCTGGTCCTTGAAGTCGGGAGGACGGGTCATCGCGCCGATGCGGCTGCGCGAGCCAGCCTCGTCCATGACGTCAATGGCCTTGTCCGGCAGGAAACGGCCGGTGATGTAACGGTCGGAGAGCTTGACGCTGGCCTCAACAGCGGCGTCGGTGATCTCGGCGCGGTGGTGGTCTTCGTATTTGCTGCGCAGCCCCTTTAGAATGGCGATCGCATCCTCGATGGACGGCGGCTCGACCTTGACGGACTGGAAGCGGCGTTCAAGGGCGGCGTCTTTTTCAATGTGCTTACGGTATTCGTTCAGCGTAGTCGCGCCAATGCACTGCATCTCGCCACGGGAGAGAGCGGGCTTGATGATGTTGCTGGCGTCCATCGTGCCCTCGGCGCTGCCTGCGCCGACGATGGTGTGCATCTCATCAATGAACAGAATGATGTTCTTGTTCTTACGAATTTCATCCATTACCGCCTTTATGCGCTCCTCGAACTGGCCGCGATACTTCGTGCCCGCGACCATCAGCGCCAGATCAAGAACGATGACGCGTTTATCACGGAGGATTTCGGGCACATTGCCCTTCACGACCTCCTGCGCAAGCCCTTCCACAATCGCAGTCTTGCCAACGCCCGCCTCGCCGAGCAACACGGGATTATTCTTCGTGCGGCGGCAGAGAATCTGAATCACGCGTTCAATTTCCATCTTGCGGCCGATGACGGGGTCCATCTCACCCTTGCGCGCTATTTCGGTGAGGTCCCGGCCAAAGGCTTTGAGCGCGGGTGTTTTATTTTCACCTTTTTTATCGCCCTCCTTTTTTTCACTGCCCTCGCCAGCGACGGATTCCTCGCCTTGATTTTGGAAGTTCGGATCTAACTCTTTCAGGATTTCCTGCCGAACGGCCTCAATGTCGATGTCCAGTCCCTTGAGTACTTTCGCCGCGACACCATCGCCCTCGCGCAACAGGCCCAGTAAGATGTGCTCGGTGCCGACGTAAGTGTGGTTGAGCGCCTTGGCCTCCTTGGAAGCGAGCGAGAGCACTTTCTTAACACGCGGGGTGTAAGGGATGTTGCCCACTTGTTTGAGATCTGGCCCCGCGTTCGAGAGTTTCTCAACCTCTTGACGGACAGTCTCGAGGTCCAGGCCCATTTTTTGGAGGACGTTTACCGCGACGCCTTGGCCCAGCTTGATGAGGCCCAAGAGTAAGTGCTCGGTGCCAACGAAATTATGGTTGAATCGATCCGCTTCCTTCCGCGCGAGGGCCAGCACCTGCTGAGCGCGCGGGGTGAAGTTGCTCATTTCATCGCTCATGGTTTAAAATTGCAGCGAGCGCGCCGCTTTGTCCAGTTTTCCAATCGAAAGATTCGAGCTTGGGCCAGAGCGTATGCATCACAAAACCGAGGAGAAAGGACTGTCACGCGCAGTCACTTTGCCTCGCCCGCCTTCTTCGGCGTGGGCTTGGTCACCACCTTGGGCGCGGGCGCGGCTTTCTTGTCGAGGTTCTTGTTCAGGTCCTCCTCTGCGAACTTCGTTTTCGCGCCGTCAGCCGGCACTTCGAGGCCGGCGCTCCAGAGGATGCCGTTGATCACAAACTTGCGCTGGCTCTCGTAGCTCCAGCTCTTGTGCAAGTCCGCACCAGTGAAGCCGAAACCCCGACCGCCGCCCGGACGCTGGTGCGCCCAGCCGATGACTTCGTCGCGCCCCGGGTACTGCTTCGCATCTGCACTGGTGCGTGACTTCTCTGGCACCTGGCCGACGATGAGCGGGGCAAAGCCCTTGTCCTTGGCGAAGTGCAGGTTGTAGAGCCAGCCGTCGGCCGGCGCGGCGAAAGGCTTTACCCCGCGCAATGTGGGATGCGTGCCCACGGGCTTCAAGTCCATGTCCCAATGCCCACGGCAGCCGATGTCGCTTCGAAAGACGCCGCCGAGCCAGTCCTGCACCTTGTCACCATCCGGGCCTTTGGGAAAATCCATGCCTTGATGCATCAGCACCAGACCCACGCCGGCATCGAGCATTTTGGACAGCTTTGCCCAGCGCACCGGCTCGATGAACGGCTGCTTACCGCCACCGTCACCGAAGTAAAAGATGCATTTCGCACCTTCAAGCACCTGCTCGTTCTTGGGCCAATCGCGCGCCATCACCGGCCAGACCCCGGGTTGTTCCTTGAGCCAGCCCGCGAGCAGCGCGCACCCGGCAAAATATTCGTGCGCCATCGGTTTGCTGCTTGGTCCGCCCGCAAGCAGAACGATCTTCGTAAGCTTCTGATCGGGCGCATCCACCTCGAGTGGCACGCCTGACTGGTCATACGGGTCGACAGCCCGGAGGGTATTCGCACTTAAGGCAAGCAAGAGGACGAAACGAAACAGGGAAAACATAGCTGATTGAACGGCAAACCTCGCCGCCCACGCAAGCTAAACACAATGTTGCCAGCGTTCGCTCGGCATCAACTGCGAAAACCTTGTACCCGCACCCAAGCACTTGAGCAATTTGTCCTTCGCTCGTAACCTGCACACCCACATGCAACTCACCGACCTCAAATGGCCCGAAGTTCAAGCCCTTAACAAGGACACACCTGTCGTCTTTCCCGTCGCGGCCCTCGAACAACACGGCCGGCACATGCCTGTCTTCACCGATAGCCTTCTCACTGGCGAGATCGTCCGCCGCGTCGAGGCACAACTCGGCAAGCGCGTGCTCATCGCACCACTGCAATGGCTCGGTAACTCACATCATCACATGGATTTTCCCGGCACCATGTCCGCGTCGCCCCGCGTCTATTTGGATATGATCGCCGATCAGTTCGAGAATTTCATTGCACACGGTTTTCGCCGGCTGGTCATGCTCAATGGCCACGGTGGTAACGATGTGCCCGGCAAGCAGGTCGTCTTCGAACTGCGCCAAAAATACCGCGCCCGCCGCGACCTGCTGCTGCTCTTTGCGACCTATTGGAACCTCACACTCACGGCCCCGCACACCGCGCACCCCGGTCTCAAGCAGACGCGCATGGGCCATGCCTGCGAATGGGAGACCAGCATGATCTTGCGCATCGCGCCGCACCTAGTCGGCGATCTCACGAAGCTCGGGCCCGTCGAGTTTGGCAATCCCTTCGAACCGGCGTCGCGCGGCTGGATCATGGGCGACCGCAGCGAGCCGGGCCACATCGGCGACCCGCACCTCGCCACCGCCGAGAAAGGCGAAGCGCTGTTCCAAACCTTCACCGCTGGCGCAGTGGCGATGCTCGAACGCGTGCTTAGCTGGGATGGGAAAAGCTGGGAAGGCTGACCAATAGCACGGCTTGGCGTTCACGATCCCAGCCATACCGCCGCCGCGCCAGCAGCTGCGTGCAATGCCCAGATCGCAGCCACAGCCTGCGGTTTCCCCATGCCGCCTCGCACGAGGCGATGCGAGAGATGGTTATTGTCGCCCACCCAAATCGGTTGGTCCGCATGCCAACGGATCCACATCACGCACACCATGTCGCCGAGCGGGACGGCCAGCACGAGCAGCGGCGCCAGCACGGCGAGCGGACGCGGGTTTTGCGCCGTGTAGAAATGCGGGAGGATCGCCAGCACCGCGAGCAAGAAACCGGTGAGGTGGCTGCCGGAATCGCCTAGAAACGCGGTCGCTCTTGGATAGTTGAACGGCAGGAAGCCCGCCAGCGCACCCGCTGCCAAGAACGCGAGCGAGGCTACGAGATATTGCCCCTGTAGCGCCGCCATCGCACCAAACGCAGTCGCGCCAATCGCCCCGAGGCCGGAGCAAAGACCGTTCATGTTGTCCATGATGTTGACCGCACTGACGACGGTGAGAATCCACAACACTGTCACGCCGCAGCTCAACACCGGCGATAAGGGGCTTTCGGGAAAGAGCTTGATCCGCACGCCCGCCAACGCGACGAGTAGCGCGATGCCAACTTGCGTGGTGAACTTAGGTCCCGCGCGCAACTCGTGTTTGTCGTCCAGCCAACCCAGTGCAACCATGCCTAGTGCCCCAATCAGGATGGCGGCGAGTTGCAACCCGCGCTTCTCAAACCCGTAACTGATTTTTTCTCCCACGCCAACGGGCAGAATGTTGAGTTGCAACACGGCTGCCCCAGCGAGCAACGGCACGAGCAAGCCCGTGAGCACCGCGAGCCCGCCGGCAAGAGGGACGGGCGTGTCGTGGATTTTGCGATGACCGGGAGCGTCTACCAGGCCCGTTCGCATACACCACGCCCGCCACCGCGGTAACGACACACAGGTGGCGAGGGCGCCGGCGAGCAACACGAGCAAGTAAGCGCTGGCAGGAAAAGTCATGGGGATGCGGCTCGCGAGGCACAGAATGTGGGACAGTTAAACCAACAAGTCCCGCCGTGAATCACCTCGCCCTCCTTGGCGGCGAGAGGAAAGGGGCAGCGGGTTTCCGCAGCCATGCACATGCGTAACGAAATGTTCATCGGCGCGCCTCCGCTTGCAGCCGCAGGTAAAGCGCGTGCTGCTCGTCCACCATGCGCTGGGTGGGAAACCATTCTTTAACCAACTCGCAGCCACGGCGGCCCAACCGTTGGCGCAACGCCTCGTCCTGCGCCAGTTCAGTGAGGCGTTGGACCAGCCTGCTGCGGTTGCCGGGGTGGATGAGGAAGCCGGTTTCCCCTTCGAGGCAGACCTCACCCGCACCATCGCACTCCGCCGCGACCACCGGTCGACCCGCCGCCAACACTTGTGGCAAGGCCCGCGCCAAGCCTTCGCGTTGCGAAAGATGCACCAGCGCGTTCATGACGCCGACATATTGCGGGATCTCCTCCGGCGGCACGAGACCGGCAAAGACGAAGCGGCCCGCCAACCCACGCGCGCGAATAAGCCGCTCCAGACGCCCACGCCAAAGGCCATCGCCCACGAGCAGGAACTTGATGCGAGGGCAGCGCAGGACCAACTCTGGCGCGGCGGCAATCAACTCTTCGTGGCCCTTGAGCTTGAACAGCCGCGCGATTTTCCCGACGACAAATTCGTCCGGGGCAATGCCAAGTTTGGCGCGCAAGGCCGGATCGTTCTTTGCGTTAAAAAAGGGCTCGAGGTCGAAGCCGCTGAAGATGCGCGTGTATTGCTCGGGACGGCCAATGCCGGCGGCGAGGTATTGCTGCGTCATCGCGTTGGCCACGGAAACGAAGTGCGTGGTGACGCGACCTGCGCGGCGTTCAGCAGCGCGGAGGGCAAAGTTCGCCAGCGCACCCTGGAACGGGCCAAAGCTTGGGCCGTGGATGGTATGGACGATGATCGGCACGCCCGCCGCATGCGCCGCGAGCCGGCCCAGCACGCCGGCTTTACCACTGTGGGTATGGACGAGGTCAGGCCGTTGCTCACGAAAGAGAAGCTTGAGCTTGCGCAGCGCGAGCCAGTCGGGGACCGGCGCGATTGGGCGGATGAGTTCAGGCACGATGGTGAGGAGGCCGGGGATGCTCGCGACGCGCGGTTCCAAGCTGCCTTCCGGGCCCGTGGTCGGCCCGGAAATGAGAGAAACTTCCAAGCCGGGCTTCCTGCGCAGGCCAAGGACGCTAGCGATGGTGTTCTCCTGCGCTCCACCAACAATCAACCGCGTAATGACGTGGGCAACACGCATGGGTTAGATGTCTCCACCCAGATCCGACCCGGGACAGAGATGAGGAAATGCATCCTCCTCAAGCTCTCCTGTGGTCTGCCCTGAATCTTTTTGGGCCATAACCCGACTTACTTCCCACCGCTCATTTCCTTAAGTCGCTGCTGGGCGTTTTTGGTTTCAGGGGCGTCAGCCGGGGCGAGCTTGAGCCCGGCTTCATAATGCTTCTTCGCGTCGCCATTCTGCTTGCGCAGCCTTGCGATTTCGCCGAGACCGAAGTGACCGTTGTGCGTGGCGGGCGCGAGTTCGATAAGCTTTTCGTAATCCTTCGCCGCGTCGTCAAGGCGGTTGAGATTCATCAAGGCCATCGCGCGGTTGAGGTGCGCGCCGGGATGCTTTGGCTGGATCTCGATTAGCTTACCCAAGGGCGCAAGCGCAGCTTCGAACTGCTTCATCTGGATAAGGATGCCGCCTTTGTTTACCAGCGCACGCGGGCTGGTGGGCGCGACCTTGAGCTGGGCCTCGGTCATAGCCAACGCGTTAGTTAAACGGCCCGAGAGCAAGTAGATCTCCGTCAGGGAGTCAAGCAGCGGAAGGTCGGCTGGGAATTTTTTCACCGCATTTAGGAAAGCTTGCTCAGCTTCGGCCTGCTGGCCTTTTTGCGAGAGCACCAGCGCATCAAGGCGCAGGATAGCAGCCTCGCTGGCGGCAAGCCCCGCGCGCAACTCCGGCTTGGCGCGGGCAACATCAAGGGTGGCCTTGGTGCGGTCAGGGATACCGAGGGCAATGAAAGTGTCGGCGACGGCGAGGTGGGCAAGGTGGTTGGTAAGTGCGAGTTCGGTGACGCGGGTAAATTGGATGATGGCTTGGCGCGGCAGGCCGGACTGGCGCAGCAACTGGCCGAGCGCAAAGCAAAAGTCCGGCTCGTCGGGCGGGCCGTGCTTTGCCAAGACGGTGCCCCATGTCTGACCGGGACCGAGGAGTTCTTGCGCGATTTGGGCGGGGTTGTTGGTGACGGGCTTGCCCGTGCGGCGGGATTCGTTGAACTCGCGGTTGAGGACCGCCACGAGGTTGGAGGGGTTAGTGGCTTCTGCCTTTTGGAAAAAATTGAAAGCGTTGCTCGAAAAATTTGCGCGCTGAAAAGTAACGCCTAGGTAGTTAGCCAGCGCGGAATTCAGGACTAAGAGGGACCGCGCGTCAGGCGAATCAAGATGCGGATGCTTTTGATTGTCCCAAAAAGGAGTGCCAGCTGCCTTTGCAAGAGGAAATCTGACTGCGTCAGCTTCGATGGCGGCTGCCTGAGCAAGGGTTATCCGCGGCGGCGTGATATCGTTCGTAGAGTAGAGCCGAAGCTCATTTACCAAGTCTCGAGGCTCAGGCCAAAGATTCTCCAGATACATTGCCGGCAGCGGCGGATGGAGCAGCACGACGTGATTCGAGCGCGTCTGCATCCCAAGGAAGCTGGCGATAGCAATGGGTGGGACGACTTGCGTGTCTGGCGTCGCACCAGGGTCGGGCCAACGTCCAGCATGGCGCTTCGCCAGCTGCCGGTGGTAGCGGATGAGTTGGAGCATGCGCGCGTCGAGCAAAAGGTGCGGCGAGGCTTGGCCATGGAAGTGCGCGGCGAGAAGGAGCAGGTG
>VHDH01000081.1 GCA_016871445.1 Verrucomicrobiota bacterium
GGGAAGTGAATCTGCGATTGGGAGGCTTGGCGATAACTTTCAGCCCGGTCCTCCGCGCTGAGGATGCACCGGTCAAAGGGCGACCGTTTTGCCGGGGATCGGGTACGGATATCGGCCGTCAGGGCCAGGCTTGGGCTTGGGCGCGGCGTCCCAAGCGAGTCGTTCGGGGAGGAGGTCGAGCTTCGAGTTTAACGCCTCTTCCCAAGTCACTGGCTGGCCACTGTAGGTGGACATCCGGCCCATGATGGCAGTGAGGGAGCTTTTTGCGCCGCGTTCAGCTTCATTGTAGGCCCGGTCATGGCGGATGGCTTCAAAGAACGGAATGTGTTCGAGCCGGTGGCCGTCATTGGCCTCGCCTGCTTGTGCTTGATAGCGCCAAGTGACATTTTGCTTCAGGTCTCGGATGGCGAAGACGTTGCGCATCGCTTCCCAGCTGCCTTTGGTGCCCTGCACGGCTTCGTACACCTCTCCTTTGCATTTGGGGATCTGCCGGCATTGTGAGCACATCCGCGAGCCGTCCGCATAAACATATTCGACGGTGTGGTGGTCGAAAATCTCGCCGTGGTCCGGCTCGCTCAAGTAGGCGCGACCGCCGATGCCGGAGCAACTCACTGGGTAAGCTTGTTTAACCCAGTTGATGACGTCGAGATTGTGGATGTGCTGCTCGACGATGTGGTCGCCGCTAAGCCAAGTGAACATGTACCAGTTTCGGAGCTGGTATTCCATTTCCGTGGGCACGCGGCCGAGCAGTTTGGCAACTTGTTCGCGAATCATCTTCGGCCCAACCGGCGAGGTGTTCCAATAGCAGCGCATCGAAACAATATCCCCGATGGCGCCGTCGTGCAGGCGCTTCACGCTCTCCTGGTAATTCGGCTGATGGTGGCGCTGGAGACCCACGGCGACCTTGAGATTTTTCTTTTTCGCTTCCTCGGCGGCGGCCAGCACCTTGCGCACGCCCGGGCCGTCCACAGCGACGGGCTTTTCCATGAATACGTGTTTACCTTGTCGAACGGCCTCTTCAAACATCATCGGCCGGAAGCCCGGAGGGGTGGCTAGAATGACCACATCGGCCAGCGCGATGGCCTGTTTGTAGGCGTCGAAGCCGAGGAACTTGTGCTCCTCTTTTACTGCGAGCTGGTCCTTGTGTTTCTTGAGTGAGGCAAGACTGCGGTCCATCCGGTCCTGATGCACGTCTGCGACGGCAACAAGCCTTACATCGCTGCCGGCCTGCATGGCGTGGTCTGCCGCGCCGGTGCCACGTCCGCCCGCGCCGATGAGCGCAACCTTGATGGTGTCGCCGGGAGACGCACCGTGGGCGAAGCGCTCGACGGGCAGCGTGCGGAGAGCTGCTGCGCTGGCAGCGAGTTTGGTAGACGTGGACAAAAAGCCGCGCAGTGAGACCGCGTGACTTGGCTTCATTTCGTTCATGTCAGTAAATTCCCATTATGCCAGACGGCGAGCGATTTGCAAAGGCTACCTTGGCCAGTCACCTGGGGCCAACTTCATCATGCAGGGTCTCAAGTTTACTGAGTCTAAAGCCGGCAAGAAGTTGACCAAGGTTCCGCCTTCAACCTGCCCCTGCCCTGCCCTACCCTAATGGCGTGACGAACATCGCTGCCAACTCGCCGCTGACTCGCCCTGTCACCACCTTGCGTGGTGTGGGGCCGAGGCATGTTGAGTTGTTTGCGAAGCTCGGCATCACGACCATCGAGGATCTCCTGCTCTACCCACCGCGCCGCCATGAGGACCGCCGCACGAGCAGCACCACTGCGCAGCTCAAAATTGATGAGGCAGCCACCGTGCTCGGCAAAATTGTCGCGCAGGGCCTGACTTTCTTCGCCAAGCGCTCCAAGTCCGTTTTCGAATTCATCCTCGATGACGGCACGGGTCGCCTGCACTGCCGTTGGTGGAATCTGCCCTGGCTCGCGGAGAGGTTTCATGTGGGCGATGAAGTCTTCGTGTATGGGAAATTAAAATCCCTCAAGCCGCGTACGATGGATCACCCGGAAACCGAATTAGTTGAGGCCGGCGATGAAGCATCCATTCATCTGCACCGCATTGTTCCGGTATATCCACTGACCGAAGGACTTTCTCAGCGCTGGCTAAGGGGGCTGGTGTGGCGGGCGCTGGAGCAGTTCGGCACGCAGATTCCAGAACGACACGTCGAGTTGCTCGCGGGAGCCGCATTAGAATCCCGGGCAGGAGCCGTTTTACCATCAATCCCGCCTTCTGCACTTAGTCCCGCTCTCCGCCTTTCCCGTGCCGCTGCCATTCACTCTTTGCACTTTCCCGCTGAATTGGCGGAGGTCGAACTCGCCCGCCAGCGCCTGGGGCTTGATGAGTTTATTGACCTGCAACTCGCCGTGCGTGCTCGGCGCCAGAAACTGCTCGCCAAAGCAAAGTCTCTTCCTTGCAAGGGTAATAACCATCTGATCCGCCCATTTCTTGCTCAGCTCGGCTTCTCGCTCACCGAATCGCAGACGGCTGTGCTTCGCGAGATCCGCGCCGACCTCGCGCGGGGCACGCCGATGCGCCGCCTGCTGCAAGGTGACGTAGGTGCAGGCAAGACCGTTGTGGCCGCCTGCACCACACTCATGGCCTTGGAGAGCGGCTACAACGTCGCGCTCATGGCGCCAACTGAGATTCTTGCCGAGCAACACTTTCGCAACTTCGTGAGGTGGCTAAACCCGCTTGGCGTGGGGGTTGTGCTGCGCACCGGCTCCCGGAAAAGCTCTTCGAACTCTCAGCCCGCGAAGACCCACGCCCAACTATTCATCGGCACCCACGCCCTGGTTGAGGACACCTTCACGGTCGAACGACTGGGCTTAGTCATCATTGACGAACAACACAAGTTCGGGGTCACGCAGCGCGAACAATTGCTGCGCAAGGGCCATTACCCGCACTTGCTCGTAATGACGGCCACGCCCATCCCCCGCACGCTCGGCCTTACCATTTACGGTGACCTTGACGCCTCGGTCATCAACGGGCTGCCACCGGGGCGGGGCAACATCAAAACTTTCGTGCGCGGGCCGGACAAGTTGCCAAAGGTCTGGGCGTTTGTGCGGGAGCGACTCGCAGAAGG
Source organism: Verrucomicrobiota bacterium (assembly GCA_016871445.1). Lineage (GTDB taxonomy): Bacteria > Verrucomicrobiota > Verrucomicrobiia > Limisphaerales > SXTU01 > SXTU01. The sequence goes on from VHDH01000081.1 coordinate 3,083, forward strand.
ACGCCAGGCTTACCTGGTTTATCCGCGCGTCGAGGACGCAGACTTAAAAACCGGCACGAAAGCCGTGCTGGCTGAGTTTGAGAAGCTCACAAAAGAACTAGCTCCGCATCGCCTCGGGCTGCTTCACGGAAGATTGTCAGCCCAAGAGAAGGAGGCTGTCATGGCGGACTATCGCGCCAACCGCGTGCAGGCACTGCTGGCCACCAGCGTCATCGAGGTGGGGGTGGACGTGGCTAACGCAACGGTCATGGTCATCGAAAATGCCGAGCAATTCGGGCTTGCGCAGCTCCATCAATTGCGTGGGCGCATCGGTCGTGGCGCGCACGATTCTTGGTGCGTGCTGGTCGCCGCCAAGCTCACTGACACCACCCGCGAGCGCCTCAAGGTGCTGGCCGAGACCACAGACGGATTTGCCATCGCCGAGGCAGACCTGCGCTTACGTGGCCCGGGCGAACTACTGGGCCAAGTCCAAAGCGGCGCGGCTCAGTTCAAGTTCGCCGATCTCGCGCGCGACTTGGAGCTAGCAAAGCTGGCGCGAGAACTGGCGAGCGTCCGTGACAAGTTCTCCCCTGCTCGCGGAAAAGTATGAACGATTTTTTGATGCCTTATTCCGCTTGCGCAGAGGGAATTTGCGACGAAGCCACCGAGATGCTATCTCATCACCACCAGACGGTGTTTCTGCAGGTAGCACGGATGGTGAAGGTAGCCGAACTCGCTCATGCAGAAGCACGCGGGTTAAGACGAGCGACACTCTCAAAGCATAATGGAATGCTCCATGCCTCGACATCTAGAGCAGTGGAAGATCGTTCAGCAGATCGCCTGGGACACCGTTACCAACTATTCCTTCTCGAGCGTGAAAAAGCCGTGAACGGCAAGATTGGCTCACCCGCGGGACCGCGTTTCCGTCGGACTCCCACCTGAAAACAGCAGCCATCTGTCATCTCACCCATGATACAAGTAGAGCATCATCTTATGACTCAACTCCCAACCCGAGTGCTGAACTTTGCAGTCACCGTGCTCGCATCGGTCATGATCTCACTGGCTTCCGCAACTGTTCTCTTGGCCCAAAGCATCGACGCGACGCGGGCCAAGACGCTGACGGTTGAACAGGCAACCCAACTGCTAAAGGCGTCCAACTCGTTGCGATTGAGCGCCACCGATCTGTCGCCCGAAGTGGCGGCGGTGCTGGCAACCTACAAAGGCGAACTGCGGTTCGAAGCACTCATCACACTCTCGCCGGAAACGTCCGCCGCGCTCGCGACGCGCACCAGCACGATCGATCTGCCCAAAGTCTCGACGCTAACGCCCGCTGTGGCCAAGGCGCTGGCCACGACGAAGGGCCAACTCCAACTTATGGGCGTGAAGGAATTGTCGAACGAGGTTGCGAAAGAACTTGCTACTCATACGGGTTCACTCACGTTGGGCGTGACGGACCTTTCCGACGAAGCCGCGGCGGCGCTAGCGAAGCACGGCGGCAATCTACGGCTGGATCAACTCAAGAGCCTCACGTCGCTGGTGCTTGCGGAGCGGCTCGGCCAGCAGGAATGGTTGTTTCTCGGCGGCGTCACCAACCTCACGCTGGAGATCGCCAAGGCGATTTGCCCGCCCGAAAACCGCGTGAAGTTCAAGAACCACGTTCAGCTTTATATCGGGCTGACGAAACTCCCCGTTGATGTCGCTGCGGCGATCATGGCGGGACGAGGCCACATCTCCGCAAATTCGCTCGAGACGATCTCTGACGAGGCGGCCACGGCGTGGTCCGGCCCCTTCGCCAACATCCGACTCTTTGGCCTGAAGAAGCTCTCCCCCGCTGCCGGCGCATCGCTGGCGAAGGGGAGCGGCATCTTCGACATCCGACTCTTCGGCCCCGAGCTTTCCGACGAAACGGCCGCAGCCATCGCCAAGCAGATGGCCGCGGGACCGCATCGAATGATCGACTTCAACGGCCTGAAAAAGCTGAGTTCGCCAGCGTTCGCTGTTGCGGTGCTGCGGAGGTATCAGCAGGGACCACACAGCACGCTCAGCGGCGTCGCCGAGATCACCGACGACGTGGCCCAGGCACTCGCCGAGTACCAGGGAAACCTCAACGGCCTGCCCTCGTTGACGTCGCTGAAGTCAGCCCCGCTCGCCGCCAAGTATGCCTCGCAGCGCGGCGACGTTGTGTTCCGGAAATTGACCACGATCCCCGACGACGTGGCTGCGGCGCTAGCCACTCACAAAGACAAGTTGGACCTTTCCGGCCTCAAGTCGCTTTCCCTCCCAGCGGCCCGAGCCTTCGCGGCGCATGAGGGTGAACTCATCCTCGACGGACTGGAGGAGATGGGCGACGAGGCTGCAGCAACATTAGCAAAAGCCAAAGACTCCGTCTCCCTCAAGGCGCTGAAGAAGATCTCGCCCGCAGCTCGTGCCGCCCTTGGCGCCAATCCAAAGATCGCAATCAAAACGAGTGCTAACTGACCTGAATCAAGAATTAGCCCGCGCCGCCACAAACATAGACCACCATCAAACCTGAACAAACTGAGGGCTATCTGAATCGGATTGCGAGGTTGCCATGCGTTTCATCTTAACCCTATTGATGCTGTCCCTACTCGCCCAAAACGGGGCGTTCGTCCACGCTTTGGCCCAGGAGCCGAAGCCCTCGCCGCCGAAGGGCCTGAGTGGTGCCGCAGTCCCCAATCCCCAAGTTGTGACCGCTCGCGAGCCCAAGCTCGACAAGGAACTGAGCTACCTCGTGTTCGATCTTGGAAAAGGTGTCGAATTGAGGTTCGTCAAAGTGAAGGCCAAGGGGCAGACCTTTCGTATCGGCTCGTCGAAGCAGGAGCAAGAGGCGGTTCTCGCAAAATACTTTGCTGGCAATAAATCCGCGCAGGGCAAGCTCGATCTCGAGAACGAACATACTGTGACCCTTACAGACGACTACTATATGGGGCAGTTCGAGATCACCCGCGGCCAGTTCCGCCGCTTCGTGGAAGCGACGGGCTACCAAACAATCCCCGAACTCACCGACGGCGGCAAAGGCTGGGACGCCCAGGAGCAAAAGTTCGTCGGCGCGGACAAGCGGTTCAGTTGGCGCGACACGGGCCTGGACTTTCAGACGGACGATTATCCCGTGGTGAACGTGGCGATCGACGACGCACGCAAGTTCTGCGAGTGGCTGCAGAGGCGATGCGACGGTCGCGTGAAGATTCGTGAAGTCCGCCTGCCCGGCGAGGCGGAGTGGGAATTCGCCTGCCGAGCGGGTAGCCAAACACGCTTCCATTTCGGCAACGACGATGATCGGCTTATCGAGTTCGCGAATGTGGCGGATGCCGCCGCTCGCGACCGGAAGCTGGCGTCCGTCACGCTCCCCGGCCGCGACGGCTATCCGTTTTCGGCCCCGGTAGGCAGGTTTAAGCCGAATTCATTTGGGCTCTATGACATGCATGGCAACGTGTGGGAGTTTTGCGAAGACTTCTACGGCAAATACTCAGCCCTGCCGAAGGAACGCAACGCGCTTCAAACCGTGCGGCAGGGCGAGATCCGCCCAGTGATGCGCGGCGGCGCGTGGCATCTGACGGGAGCCGACTGTCGCAGTGCCAATCGCTTCATCGTAGGCTCCACGGGGCGTTACGCCACAGGTGGGTTCCGCGTTCTTTGTCTGACCGAGTAAGGCTGATCAGCAGTTTTCCGATCCATCCAGATCGCACCGCTTCACGTCGCGTCGGTCAGGCCCGCTGCAAAGCTCGGTCCAGAAGGTCGTCCAGTGTGAGACTCTGCGAGAACTTCTCCTCGCCCTGCTTACGGATGTCCGCCGGGAACGCGCGCAGAAAAGACGCGGCGTCCTCTGATTCAGCAAGGATTAAATCGTTCACGCCGCGGCACAGTAGAAATGCCGGAGGGAGTCACACGCAACTTCCCGCCCGCTCCGGCTGCGCACCAGTCGCATCCTCAAATGCGGGCAAGGAATTAAGGGCAGGGGGAGTCACCGTGATGAGAAGTTCTTGCCCTGCGCCCATTCGCCTGCCAGGCAGGCTGCGCACCTCCTACGCCTCCTACGCGATGATCTCCTTGATCACCTCGCCGTGATCCATGTCGAGGCGCTTGCGCCCGGGGATTTCAAGACGGTGCGAGTCGAGACCGAGCTGGTGCATCACGGTCGCGTGGATGTCGGTGATGTAGTGGCGGTGCTCGATGGCGTGGAAGCCGAGTTCATCCGTCACGCCGTGCTGGATGCCGCCCTTGATGCCGCCGCCGGCCAGAAAGGCGCAGAAGCCCTGCGGATGGTGGTCGCGTCCGTCGCCTTGCGCGCCGGGTGAGCGGCCGAACTCCGTGCCCCACACGACCAGCGTGTCCTTGAGCAGGCCGCGCTGCTTGAGGTCCTTCAGGAGGCCCGCGATGGGCAGGTCCACCTGGCCGGCGAGATTTGTGTGGTTGGCCTTGATGCCGGAGTGCGCGTCCCATGCGCCGCCGCCGCCGCCGCCGTGGAAAACCTGCACGAAGCGCACACCTCGCTCCACCATGCGCCGGGCTGCGAGGCAGAGTTCGCCAAAGCCCTTCGTGTTGGCTGTGTCCAGGCCGTAGAGCTTGCGTGTGGCCTCGCTCTCTTTTTCGAGCTGCATGGCATCCGGCACGGCTGTTTGCATCTGGAAGGCCAGCTCGTAGGACTTGATGCGCGCGCGCAGATCCTTGTCATCGGGGTAATCAATGCCGGAGAGATAATTCAGCTTGCCGAGCAGCGAGAGGTTCGCCTGCTGCTCCTCCAGTGTGCGCGCGCCATTGGCCGGTTTGATGAAGGGCAGGGGGTTCTTCGCGTCCACGTTCAGCCGCACTCCCGCATATTGCGGGCCGAGGTAGCTGGAGCCGAATGTCCACGTGCCGCCGCAGCAATCGCCCGTTGGCGTCCCTAGCACGATGAAGCTCGGGAGATTCTCGTTCATCGTGCCTAGTCCGTATGTGGCCCAGGAGCCGATGGTCGGGTGCGCGCCCTCGCGCGGGTGGCGCCCGGTCTGGAAGGTGAGCTGCGCGCCATGGTCGTTGTGGACGGTCCACAACGAGCGCACCACGGCGAGGTCGTCCGCGCAGGTGCCGACATTCTTGAACCAGTCGCCCACGACCAGCCCGCTCTGGCCATGGGTCTGGTAGCCGGTCTGGAGGGGAAAGATGATCTTGCGGTTGCCGTGCGAGGGATTGCCGCCGATGACGTTCTTGTTCTCCGTCTCGACGACCGACTTGTAGGGCGTGTCGGTGATGGATTTGCCGGCGTATTTGTTCAGCTCCGGCTTCACGTCGAAGCTCTCCATGTGACTCACACCGCCGCAGAGGAAGATCCAGATGACAGACTTGGCTTTGGGCGCGTGATGCGGCTTGCCATCGGGCGGCCGCCAGGCCAGGGCGTGCGGGTCGGCGGCCTTCGCGATGCCCTCCTTGAACAGCAGGGCGCCGAGCGCCACACCGGTGAAGCCCATGCCGGTGTCGGCGAGGAACGAGCGGCGGGAAACACCGGGGCAGGGCTGCGGAGCTGGGCTGCTTTTCATGTTCGATGAATCTTGGTTGTGCGTGGTTTTTGGACGCGCGAGCGCAAAGGAGCATCAATCTTTCAGCTTCCGCCGCACGGGCGGAATCAAGCCTTCCCTCAGGTGCCGCACTTGCTGGCAAACAGGACGCCACCGCCGCCCAACAGCAGGCCGACTGCCGCCGTAAGCGAGCCCTTGCCGGCCGCGAAATGCAGCACGCCGAGAACAAGGCCGAAGACGATGAGTCCGATGCCGACAAAGCCGAGTGGTTTCATGAGGGTAGTCTTCGGCGGGAACCTCCGGGACGCAAGTCCCCGCGTGCCGGCAGTTTCGCGTGCGCGCATGGCCGCAGCTCATGATTGACCTTCTCCGTGTCATCAAAGCGCCTTCGATGCATCGGGGTGATACTGATCGCCCAAGCCGGAACGATGCAGTTGCAGGGCGAGCGCACGTGTCCCGCGTGCCGTCGTGTCCGTCCCGGACACTCGTTCGACCCTCTTTCGGCGCACCATTTGGGAGAATGAAGATGGAGGGACGAGGTTTCCGGCGGGACGCCGGAAACCGCACGCCGGAGGCGTGCGCTCCCCGATTCCAACTGCATCGTTCCGGCTGAGAGACTCGCCATTACGCCTCTGACGGGCGTGCGCAGCCTTCTCCTTTCGCGCAGCGAGGGGAGAAGGTGGCCGCAGGCCGGATGAGGGGTGCGATCGGTCAGCGACGTGCGTGCTTCATCGGCCATCAGCATGACGAGCAATGGCGCCGTGCACCGCCTGCGTTCGGCCCACGAGCCCGGCTGCCAGCAGGGGAAGTGCGAAACAAAGTGCTGATCGAGCCAACGGGGGAGCGGCGGCGAGACTCGGACGACTACCGCACGGTCACGAAGTCGCTGTGATTAAAGAGCACGAGGACGAGGTTTTCCCGGGCCCGGGCGGTGTCACCCTGCGCAAGGAAATCGCGGCATTGAGCCAGCTCTGCGGGCTTCGGCGGGCGTGAGAGGATGCGTTGGTAGGCCGCCGTCACGAAGGCCCCGGCGTCGGATGCATCAGGATGGAGCGTGTCCGCCAGTTGCTTGGCTAGGTTCAGCGTGAGCTCGCTGTTTGCCAGTGCGAGCGCCTGCTGGGGCACGACCGTCTGCTTGCGCTCGTAACACTCGGTCACACTGGCGTTGTCGAATATCTTCAGGAATTCGACCTCGCGCTCCGCCGCGGTGCGGAGGTAGAGGCTGCGGCGCTTGGAGGTGAGCCCGGCGTTGTGGTCAATGTCCGGCCCGCCCATGGCGAGGTCGAGCTGGCCGGCGGTCCAGAGCAGGTTGTCGCGGACGGCTTCGGCCTCGAGACGGCGCGAGTTCATGCGCCAGAGGTATTGGTTGTCCGGGTCGAGCTTTGCATTCGCCGGATCGGGCGTGGCGGCCATTCGATAGGCGCTGCTGGTCACTATGAGCCGGTGCAGTTCTCGCATCTTCCAGCCGCGCGCGACCAGTTCGGAGGCCAGCCAGTCCAGCAACTGCGGATGGGTGGGTGCGCGGCCGTTCGCGCCAAAATCATCTGTGCTCGGCACGAGCGCGCTGCCGAAGTGCTGCCGCCACAGGTGGTTCACCGCCACGCGCGCGGTGAGCGGGTTCTCCGGCGAGGCGATCCAGCGGGCGAACGCGAGGCGGCGGCCGGTGCTGACCGGGGAATAGGTGGCCAGTGCGCGCGTCTTGAATGCGGTGGACGGTGCGGCTGCGAGCTCCTTTTCCGCTGTGGCCACGGCCTTCGCCGCGTCTTCGGACTTCTTCTTCGCTGTTTCCAGCGCTTTTCCGGCCTTTTCAGCGGCGGCCTTGTCGGTGCCTTTCGCGGCCTCGTCTGACTTGGCCTGCGCGTCGCCCGCAGCCTGCTGGGCCTTGCTCGCGGTCAGCCTGGCTTCAAACACGGCGAGTTGACGCTGCTGCGTGACCAGTTCCGTCGCCAGCCGTTTCCAGTCATCGGTGTCCTTTTTCGCGCCTGCTTCCATCTGCTCCGCTCGCACCTGGCGGGCGAGCACGTCACGCTTCAACTTCGCGATGTCAAGGCTCAGTGCGGCGTCCGTCCTGGCGGCGGGCGTGTTGGTGGCGGCGAGCTGTTCGAGCGTGGACTGCGCCTCGGTGACTGACTTGTCGGCGGCAAGGATGGTTTCCTTGAGCACAAAGTCACGCTGGTCCGGCTGCCATGCGGGCTTCGGGAGGACGACGGGTTGCGCGTCGAACTTGCCGCCCAGCAGGGCGAGCACGCCGGGTTGCATGGGTTTGTCCTTGTCCGGCGTGCGCTCGTCACCGCGGTGGAAGAAATAGGTCGGAGTGTTGGTCGCGGCATCGTAGGCACGAACGAGGCCGTCCTTCTTTGTGTCCAACTCGCCGGGAACCCGGTCGGTGCGGACTTGGTGCGGCTCGAAGATGGCGCGCACCTGGTAGTATTCCCGTTGTGAGATGGGGTCGGACATGTGGTTGTGGCACTTCGCGCAACCCACGGTCACGCCGAGGAACGCGCGCGTGGTGTGGTTCACGGTGTCCTCCATCCACGTCTCGCGGGAGAGCATCTTGTAATTGCGGACGAGGAAGCCGGTGGCGCGGAGGGCATTGGTGTCCTCGGGCATGAGTTCATCGGCGGCGAGCATCTCGAGCACCATGCGGTCATAGGGCTTGTCGGCGTTGAGGGACTCGACGATCCAATCTCGCCAGCGCCAGATGTGCGGCTGGCTGTCGCGGATTTGATTGCCGCCGGTCCAGCCGGCCCAGTCGGAGTAGCGCCACACATCCATCCAGTGCCGTGCCCAGCGTTCGCCGTGGCGGGGGTCGTTGAGCAATTTCTCCACGACCGCCTCGTAGGCACGCGGCGATGGATTGGCGAGGAAGCCCGCGAGTTCTTCCGTGGTGGGCGCGAGGCCGATGAGGTCCAGATACACCCGGCGCAACAGCACCTCCGGCGTGGCGGCGGGGCGGGGCTTGAGTCCACGGGACTGATGCCTGGCGGCGAGGAAGGCATCGATAGAATTGCGGATTTCAAATTTCGAATTGCGAATGTCGGGGGGCACGGGGCGTTGGACTGCTTCGAAAGGCTTCCAGCGATACGACGCGAGGAACTTGTCGTAGTCCGCGCGCCGCTTTTTCGCATCAGACAGGTCCCTCTTTGTGGGCGTGTCCTGGGCATCGCCGGGGTTCCGGCCGGCCAGCAGTTCGGTGAGATTATCCACGCCGTCGCGGTCGCTGTCCTCCTTGGCGACGATCGCGAGCCGGGCAGAGATGTCCGCCTTCTTGCCCTCGGCATGAAGCTGTCCGCCCAGTTCGCGCAACCGGGTGCCAAAGGGATTGTGGGGAATCTCCGCGAGCGTTTCGGGTGAGCGCTTGTCGCTGGGCAGGTGGCAGGTGGTGCAGGCGTTGAGTGCAGCGGGCAGATGCTTGTCGAAATGCAGCGCGAGGGATTTCTTGTTCGTGGGCGTGGCGTGCGCTGCCGAGGCAAGTCCCAGCGCGGCGACGAGGCCGGCGAGAAATGACGGGGACTTTGCCGCCTGCCGGGCGGGCTGGTTGGTTGAGAAGCAGGTCATTCTTGACATGCGAAAATCAGTGCGGCTTGCCGACGCCTATTCCGGCGAGGTGGCCAGTGTCTGTGGTCGATCTGTTTGCTTCTCACTGGCTCTCATTACAGGTGCCTTGGTGTTAGGCTATTTGGGGTTGACGTGTTTGTAGCCGCGGGCGTGGGGAGTGTCAAGAAACGGGAGATTCCACAGGGGGCAAGTCATGTTTTGGAGTGCTGTGGCTGGTCACCGCTTTCCGCAGAAGACTGATCGCCGTCGCTGTCGCCATGAATCTGGGTAGCCAGCCGTCGGCGTGCTGGCGCGCACTCTGGAGGCCATGGAGACCTCTGCCGCCACGGAGACGAGCCCTGGCGGGCTACGATAATCCCCAGCCCCGAGGTGCAGAAAATCGGTTCCTCGCTGCTTTGTATCTGCCCAGAAAGACGGTGAATTGGAGATTCCGCAGGATGCCATGGGCGATAGTGCGTCGCGATAGGTCCTTCCTGCCCCGTGACAGATTGCGGGGTAAGGAAAGGGTAACCTTTTTCACTACTCTCGTCTCGACCGTAAACTGGCTTGTCAGTCCGCGCTTGTCTAAGATCCCGAGATGCGCTCTAGTTTGAAAATGCGAATTTTTCTATCCTTTTTGCTTGGTGTCGCTATGTGGCTTGCGCCGGCCCGTGCTACTGAGCAGGAGAAAACTACCTCAGCGACTCCGCCCGAGGCGCAAGCGCAGGCAGACGACCTAAAGTCCGCGTTGGAGAAAGCCAAGGCTGCTGCCCAGAAGCAGCGTGCGGAGGCAGAGGCCAGAGCCTCCGAAGAAGCTGCCAAGAAAGCCGAAGAAGCTGCCAAGAAAGCCGAAGCTGATCGTAATGCCAAGGCTGCTGCCGAGGCGCTAGTAAGATCAGCAGCATTAAAACGAATCGAATGGCTAGGACTCAGCATGCTCCGCACAGGGTTTACTGAGGAGCAAGTTACCCGAACTTTAACGTCAGGTGGCACCGTAGCGGCGTGGGGAAGTAAAAAGGATGCTAACGGCCATGAGACTGGCCAAACCAAAGTGCCCGCCGGCCTGAGCAACGTGGTGGCCATCGCGACGGGTGGGCACCACACCGTGGCCTTACGGCAAGATGGCACTGTGGTGGCGTGGGGAGCGGGGACAACCGCTTCTGGCCAGCTCTCCCATTATGGTCAATCGATTGTGCCCGACGGACTGAGCGGCGTGGTGGCCATCGCGGCGAGTGGGGCTCACACCGTGGCCTTACGGCGAGATGGCACTGTGGTGGCGTGGGGAGACAACTACTATGGCCAAACCATCGTGCCCACCAACTTAAGCGGCGTGGTGGCCATTGCGGCGGGTGGATATCACACCGTGGCCTTGCGGCAAGATGGCACCGTGGTGGCGTGGGGAAGAACTAATGAAGGCCAAACCATCGCGCCCGCCGGCTTGACCGGCGTGGTGGCCGTCGCGGCGGGTGGGTCTCACACCGTAGCCTTGCGGCAGGATGGCACCGTGGTGGCGTGGGGAAAGAACGACGATAGCCAAACCACCGTGCCTGCCGCCCTGAGCGGTGTGGTGGCCATCGCGGCGGGTTATGCTCACACTGTGGCCTTGAAGCCGGATGGCACCTTGGTGGCGTGGGGAAGGAACGACAATGGCCAAACCAACGTGCCCGAAGGACTGAGCGGCGTGGCGGCCATCGCGGCGGGTGGGGGGGTTGATGGGTCACACACCGTAGCCTTGAAGTCAAATGGCACCGTGGTGGCGTGGGGAAGGAATAATGATAATGAAGGCAAGCATACTGGCCAAAGCACCGTACCCGCCGGCCTGAGCGGCGTGGTGGCCATCGCAGCGGGTGGGCATCACACCGTGGTCTTAAAGCTGGACTGATGATTGGTTGGGCGATCAGTCCTGCCCAAGGCAGACCAGCCGGCTGGTGG
>VHDH01000082.1 GCA_016871445.1 Verrucomicrobiota bacterium
CACCAATTACGGTCACTTCGGCAAAGTTGGCGACAAGGACCTCACCTGGGAAACTACGGACAAGGTCAAAGCTCTGCAAAAGGCCGTGAAGTAGCTCCCAACGTTTTCAGTGTTCAGTCTTCAGTCCACGAAGACCGAAACTGCATTCTGAGCACTCGTTACTGAACACTTTTTAATCCCTGAATTATGGCCAAAAAAAACCCCGCCAAAACCGACTACAAAGTCAAAGATATCAGCCTCGCCGACTGGGGCCGTAAGGAACTCGACATCGCCGAGCACGAAATGCCCGGCCTGATGGCGATCCGTGAGAAGTATGCCAAGGACAAGCCCCTCAAGGGCGTCCGCATCACGGGCTCCCTGCACATGACCATCCAGACCGCCGTCCTCATCGAGACGCTCGCGGCCTTGGGCGCGTCCGTCCGCTGGGCGAGCTGCAACATTTTCTCCACCCAGGATCACGCCGCCGCCGCCATCGCTGCCGCCGGCATTCCCGTCTTTGCTTGGAAAGGCGAGACGCTGGAGGAATACTGGTGGTGCACCGAACGTGCGCTTGACCACGGCGATGGCAAAGGCCCCGAGCTGATCGTAGATGACGGCGGCGACGCCACCCTGCTCATCCATAAGGGCTACGAACTCGAAAACGGCGACGGTTGGGTCAACACGCCCTCCGACAACCATGAGGTTAAAGTCATCAAAGACCTCCTTAAGGCCATCGCTAAGAAATGCGGAAATAACTATTGGCATGGCATTGTGAAAGATTGGAAAGGCGTCTCCGAAGAGACCACCACTGGAGTCCATCGCCTCTACCAAATGCTCGAACAGGGCAAGCTCCTGGTCCCCGCCATCAACGTCAACGACTCCACTACCAAGTCGAAGTTCGACAACCTTTACGGCTGCCGTCACTCGCTTGTGGACGGTTTAAATCGCGCCATGGACGTCATGATCTCTGGCAAAATCGCCGTCGTCTGCGGCTATGGCGACGTTGGCAAGGGCAGCGCTCAGTCTCTACGCGGCCAGGGCGCACGTGTCATCGTCACCGAGATTGACCCCATCTGCGCGCTTCAGGCCGCCATGGAAGGCTACGAGGTCACCACCATCGAGGACACCCTCGGCCGAGCCGACATTTACATCACCACCACTGGCAACAAAGACATCCTCACTTTGGAACACATGGCCAAGATGAAGGACCAAGCCGTCGTCGCGAACATCGGACACTTCGACAACGAGATTCAGGTTGATCGCCTCAACCGCGCCAAGGACGTGAAGCGCAAGAACATCAAACCCCAAGTAGACCAATACACCTTCGCCGACGGTCACAGCATCTTCATGCTCGCCGAAGGCCGGCTTGTGAACCTGGGCTGCGCCACCGGCCACCCGAGCTTCGTGATGTCCAACTCCTTCTCCAATCAAACGCTCGCCCAGCTCGACCTCTGGAAAAACAAGGACGTTTACAAAGTCGGCGTCTATCGCCTCAGCAAGAAGCTCGACGAGGAAGTTGCCCGCCTGCACTTGGGAAAAATCGGCGTGAAGCTCACCAAGCTCACCAAGGCTCAGGCCGATTACCTCGGTGTGCCCGTGGACGGCCCCTACAAGCCAGAGCACTACCGTTACTAAGCCCAAGAGATTTCAGTTCTGCGAGCAGCAGAGCATCATCTCAATCCAGGGCGCTACGCGTCCTCAGTTGGCTTGCCTAAATTCCTAAATCGCAGCGCTGCCACGCAGGTGAGCCCTAGTTGGGTAGGCTGAATGCCTGCTCCGCACGTGCCGTCGGTTGTGCACGCCCGCATTGACCCGCAGGCTCTGCTCGTTTAACAAAACCTTATGCATTCGCTATTTGACACCCGCCGCTTCTTTTCCCTGTTCTCCATTGGTTCGCTAACTCTGCTGGCATTAGCCGCGAGCGCTGCAGCCGCGCAGCCCCCCGCTGGCTTCACTGCGCTCTTTAACAACAAAGACCTCAAGGGTTGGCGTGGTGGCAGCACGTTCGACCACCGCAAGCTGCTAGCCATGACACCCGAGCAGCGCGCTGAACAAATCAAGAAGTGGACCGCGCCTGACCAAAAGGGGTCAATGATGGAACAGGGTAAGACCGGGAAGCCCCATTGGTATGTTGAGGGCGACGAGTTGGTGAACGACGGCTTTGGCGCTTACGCCACGACCGAAAAGGACTACGGCGACTTCGAACTGCACATCGAATACAAGACTGTGCCAAAGGCCGACTCCGGCATTTACTTGCGCGGTGTTCCGCAGGTGCAAATCTGGGACTACACCGAGGAAGCCAAGTTCAAACTCGGCGCGGATAAAGGCTCTGGCGGCCTTTGGAACAACTCCCCCGGCGCCCCTGGAAAAGATCCACTCGTGAAGGCCGACAAGCCCTTCGGTGAATGGAACAAATTTCGAATCATCATGAAAGGCGAGAACGTCACCATCTTTCTCAATGACAAGCTGGTCGTGGACAATGCCAAGCTGGAGAACTACTACGACCGCAAAGTCAGCGTGCCGGAGAAAGGCCCCATTCAGCTTCAGACCCATGGCGGCGAAATCCGCTGGCGCAACATCTTCATCAAGGAACTCAGCAAGTAAGCCAAAGTAGAGGATTGGGAATAGGAGCACGAAAAACCGTTACTCTCCCCGCGCCTCTTATCCTGCTCCTGATCTCAATTCTAACCCTGCTCTACTCATGAAACTCAAAGTCATCCTCGCCCTCGCCACTACTGCTCTCACCGTTCTCGCCGCCGAAAAAGACGGCTTCAAATCCGTCTTTAATGGCAAGGACTTCACCGGCTGGGCTGGCCCAGTAGACAATTACGAAATCTTGGACGGCGCAATCCAATGCAAGAAAGGGAAAGGCGGCACCATTCACACCAAGGAGGAATATGGAGACTTCGTGGTGCGCCTCGAATTCAAGGTCCCACCCGGCGGCAACAACGGCCTCGCCATACGCTATCCCGGACAAGGCGACACCGCCTACGTCGGCATGTGCGAGTTGCAGGTGCTGGACGAAAACTACGACAAGGTTCGCGGCAAACTTGACCCCCGCCAGGTTCATGGCTCCGCCTACGGCATGGTCGCCGCCAAGCGCGGCTTTCAAAAGCCCAATGGCGAATGGAACATCCAAGAAGTTACTGTCAAGGGCAGCACCATCAAGGTGGTTCTTAACGGCGAGGTCATTCTCGACACCGACCTGAGCAAGCAAGACCCCGAGAAGTTCATGGGCAAGTCGAAGCACCCCGGCCTCGCACGCACGAAGGGCTTCTTCGGATTCGCAGGTCACGGTGACGCTGTCGCCTTTCGCAACATCAGCATCAAACGGCTGGATTAAGGATTGGCAGGCTGTTGGCCAGGCGGCATGGCACCGATCCCGCCAACGATTGCTTGCCCGCGCTCCACTAAGTGAACCGCCTCGCCACATCTGGAGCGCAATTCTGGCGCTGGCTGGCAATTCAACGACCGCTGAAACGCGCCAGCCTCAAACTGGCCCTGCTGGCGGCCGTAGTGCTTTTCGCCCTTTACCCCAACCCCGTACTGCTCATTAGACAGGTCAACCACCTGCTCGACATGGAGCAACTCATCCAGCCCAACTTGACGGCGATGCCAGAAATAAATCGCGAGATTGATCGACTAATCGAAACAAACACCCCTGCGCTGACCGAATTTAAGGCTGTCGAGCGCTTCGTCTATCGCCGGATTCCCTACCAGTACGACTGGCACGGCTGGGCTAACCTCGACTACTGGCCGTCCGCCGCCGAGGTCTGGGAGCGAAAACGCGAGGACTGCGATGGCCGTGCTGTGCTGGCCGCCAGCATCCTGCGCGCGCGTGGCCACGCCGATGCCCGGCTCGTCGCCAACCTCCAGCACGTTTGGGTCGCCGTCGGCACCAATGAATTAATGGGGCCAATGGCGGACAAGAACTTCCGGCGCGAGGGCGGCAAGACCATTGTCACCTTCCCCACGTTAAAAACGCTGCTCGATTCGCTTGCCATGACCTGCAAGTTCCCCGCGTGGCGCGTGGTGCTGATGCTCGTCACGTTACTTGCGCTGGTGTTCCACCCAGCGACGAATAACGGCCGGTTGATGATGCTTTGTGCCGTAATGCTCGCAGGCTACACAGTTTTCCTCGATTGGTGCGTTCGCCGGCTGGACAGGGACAGCGCGGGCTTCGACTGGAATCTCCCCGTTGCCGCCGCGCTGATCGTCGGGGCCTTGGCCTTCGCGTGGCGGACTCCAAAAACGCAGGCCCAGCCGATGGCCTGACTGCATTGGCGACAGTTTTAGCGTAAATTTGGCGGCCAAAATCATTTTGAAATCCGAGGGGAAGTCGGAATGGCGCCACGGATAGTTATGGTGCAGCCGGGCTCATCAGGAACGCGAGCAGGTCACGCAGTTCGGTGTCCGTGAGGGAGGCGACCAAGCCCGTCGGCATGAGCGAGGTCTTCAACTCGGCTCGCTTCACGATGTCGGTGGGCTTGAAGCTGCGCTCCTTGCCGGTGAGGTCGCGGAAAACGTCCACGCTGGATGAGCGCAGCAGGATGCCGGTGAACTCCGTTCCGTCCTTTAGCTCCAGTTGCGTCGGGAAGAATTGCGGCGCCACTTCGCGACTCGGTTCAAGGATGGACTGCAGCAGCGCGCGCCGATCACTTTGCTGCGCGACAAGGCTCAAGTCCGGCCCGACGACGTTGCCACGTCCACTGTGGCGATGGCAGGTCGAGCACATCGCCACGTGCGAGTGGAAGAAGATGCGCCGGCCGGCCTCGGCATCGGGCTGACCGGGCAAGGCGGCGAGGCGCTTCAACCACGCGTCCGTGCTCTCGACTGGCGGGCGGCCCACCTCGATGGAAGCCGGCTCCAAAACGGCTCGCACGAGCGAGGCCGACTCCGCGTGGCGTTTCGCCACGCCTGCGAGCGACTGCTGAGCCACCGCATCGAGCATTTGCAGACGCAACGCCCGCAGCGCCTCGTTCCGCAAAGATGCGTTTGTGTGCGAGGCGAGCTTGAGCAGTAAGGGCAGATGAATGGATGTGAGCGCGGAGGCGAGGCCCATCGTCGCGTCAGCGCGCAAGCCGATGGTTCGGCTTTCATCCGCGGCGATTTCCGCGAGCGCAGCGCGCGCGCTGTCGGAGTCCTTCGCGGCGAGCGTGCGGACGGCTTCGAGCGAGAGGACGGGGTCGTTCGCGGCGAGCAGTTCGCGCAGGAGTGGCACGGTCAGCTTCGCGTGCGTGGCCGGCGCGAGGCGGAGCGCGTAGCCACGGAGCCGCGCGGGCGTGGCGGGGTCAGTCACGCGGTCCACAAGCACGGTAGCATCGGTTACACCGGCTTCGGGCTTGCCGCGTAGCGTGTTCCAAGCGGCGAGCGCGGCCTCGAACAGCCGGTAGTCGAGGTCGGGGCGAGTGAGCATTCGCTCGACCTCGGGGCTGAAGCGAGTGAGCACCGCATCGGCAATCCAACGCAAGCACTCGAAGCGGATTTCCGGGTCCGGGTCGTCGAGCAGCAGACGCACCCACTTCTCCTCGTTCAAATTCACGCGGCGCAAAGCCACCAGCGCCCACAGGCGATTTCGCGCCGGCAGGCCGCGCACATGCTCGGGCGTCCACGCCGCCCCTCGGCGGGCCAGCGCGGTGAGCGCGGCGTTGGCCAGATACGGGTCGGTGCCACGCGCGAGGTCGAAGAGCTGCGTCTCGGATGGCTTGGTTTTGCCGTCACGGAGATTCTTCACGAGCTGCGACTCGGTGTTTGGTGGCTCAGACGAAGGTTTGAGCCAAGTGGCTTTCATTTTATCCACTTCGAGCTTCCACAACCGGCCGCGTCCGTGGATGGGATACGAGCTGAACACCCAATCGTTGAAGTAGAACGCGCCGTCCGGCCCGATCGCCATGCAGGTGGGCCGGAAGAAATCACCGCCGCGCAGCAGCATGATCTGCGTGGCCGTGTAACCCGCGCCCTTGCGCGTGAGCGGAAAATAATCCAGCCGGTGGTTACTCCACGACGGCACGAGCACGCCGCCACCCAACTCAACGATGCTGCAAGGCCCCTCGCCTGACGGATGCACCATGCCTAGCGTGCCGCGCAACTCCCCGTTCCAAGCCACGAACGGATGCACCGGCGCGCTGCCATAGACCCATTGGTAACCATAATCAGCGCCTTCGATGATGTTCAGCAGCCGACATGGCGGCCGACTGCCGGGGTCGTTGTCCACCGCGAAGAGTTCTCCGTCCTTGCGCGCAAGCAAGCCGAAGGGATTCCAAAACCCTCGCGCGATGCGGCGCAGCCCCGAGCCGTCCGGACGGCAACGGAATACGCCGCCCTCGCCGCGGCCCGTGACCTTTGCGCCGTCCCGGCCCGTAAGCGTCCAGTCTTTTCCAAAGTTCTCGCCATGCGAAAAAAGCAGGTCGCCGTCTGGCAGCCAAGTCATGCCACCGAGGCCGTTGTGTGGATAGTCAGCAACAGTGTCGAGCATCGCAACATTCTCCGCCAAGTCGCCCACCCCATCGCCATCGGTGTCCTTCACGCGCAGGACGCGACTGCGCTCGACAAGATAAACCCAGCCGTCGCGGCCCAGCTTGAGGTTCATGGTCGCCACCGTGCGGTTGTAGAAGACCCTTCGATTCCGCCCGTCGCGGTCGAAGACGAGCACCTCGTCATGCTCTGGTCCGGCGTAGCCCTCCGGGCGGAAATGCGTATGGCATGCCACAGTCCAAATGCGCCCCTGTGCGTCCAAGTCAATGCCCGTGGGCGTGACCAGCGCCGGATGCTCGGCGAGCAGCGTGAGCTTCACGCCCGGCTGGAGCAGCTCGATTTGTGGCGGCAACTCGGGAGGAACTTCGGGGGCCTTTGGCGGCGGTGCGGCGAGCAGGCCGATAAAGGGAAGCGCAAATAAAACGGCGAAGACGCAGTATCGAGTTTTAAGGACGGAGTTCATTCACCTAGAGAACGTATTCACCCCTTCATTACTTCGCGCTCGCTCACGCGCTGCGCGATGACGGTGCACGGAATCATCACGTTGGCCCAGCCGCCGAGGTTGTGGGACCAAGGGACTTGGAGGAAGCCCTGCTGCTTGCCGGAGCGGGAGAGATCGAGGGTGGTGTTTAGCATAGGTGGTTCACGCGACGCGAAACTTCCGCACTTCGCCCTCGTTCAACTCCAGCCCCAAACCCGGCGCGTCGGGCACGGGGAGGAAGCCGTCTTTCATGCGCACGTGGCCTTTGGTGAGAAACTCGCGCAGGCTCGTGTTCTCCTGCACGACAAACTCGGCGATGAGCGCGTTGGGAATCGCGTTGAGCCAGTGGAGCGCGGCGTGGACGTTGATGTAGGTGCTGAAGCCGTGGTTGGCCACCTTGAGGCCGCGGTCGGCGGCGAGGCTCGCAATCTTCATCGCCTCGGTGAAGCCGCCGCAGCGCGTGAGGTCCACCTGCGCGATGTCCACGCGGCCCTTGTCCATCAGGTCGAGGAACGATTGCCGCCCGCTCTCCTGCTCGCCGGCGGCGATATGCACGGGACTCGCGGCGGTGAGCTTCGCGTAACCCTCGTAGTCGTCGGGCGGGAGAGGTTCTTCGAGCCAGAAGATGCCGAACTCGGCGAAGGCCTTCGCGCGCTGGATGGCGGTGCGCGCGTCCCACACGAGGCCGGCGTCAATCATCACGTCGGCGTCCGCACCGAATCCCTTGCGCGCCTGACTCACGAGGTCCACGTCGGTCTTCGCATCGGTGCCCATCGGTGCCCAGCCGAATTTCACGGCGGAAAAGCCTTTTGCGCGGATGCGCTTGGCGAGTTCGCCGGTGGCCTTGGGCGTCGCGCCAAAAAGCGAACTCGCGTAGCAGCGGATCTTTTTCTGGAAGCCGCCGCCGAGAAGTTTCCACACGGGCAGACCGAGCGCCTTGCCCTTGATGTCCCAGAGCGCGAGGTCAATGCCGCTCATCGCGTGCAGGCCGATGCCGCGCCGGCCCGAGTAGATGGTGCGGTGATACATCGTGTGCCACAGCCGCTCCGTCTCGAAGGGGTCTTCGCCGATGAGCAGATGTTTCAGCCCGGTGCTGATGGTGTGGCTGAACGGCCCTTCGATGACGGCCTTGGCCGCGAGGGGCGCGGAGTCCACCTCGCCGATGCCGGTGATGCCGGCGTCGGTGGAGACCTTCACGATGAGCGCATCCTGCCCGCTGTCGCACTGGGCGCGGACAAGCTTTTGGGAGACGTAAATGGCTTCGACGTTGGTGATTTTCATGCCGGCGTGGTGTGTTGGAACGAAGGATGGACGCGGGCCGCGGCGAGGGGAATTCAGAATTGGTGGGCAAGGAGGGATTCGAACCCCCGACCAAATGCGTGTAAAGCATCTGCGCTAACCACTGCGCCACTCGCCCCAACCGACACAGCTGATTTTGCCAAAGTACACGCGAAAGACAAGCATGCTGCGTCTTGCGCCCTGACCGCAGGTAAGGTGTAGTTACCCGACGTGCGCCCTGCCCTTGCCACCAACATCCTCGCCGCCTGCCTTTCGAGCGCGGCTGCTGCCCAACCCTCACCTGAGTTTGTGATCGCCATCGAATCGCTCCAGCGTCTGGCCGCCGCCGAAGTCGAGCGCGGCATTCTCCCCGGCTTCACCTTAGCGCTCGTGGACGACCAACGACTGGTGTGGAGCGGCGGCTTTGGCCTGGCGGACGTGAAGCGGAAACTACCGGCGCGGCCCGACACCGTCTATCGCGTCGGTTCAGTCTCTAAGCTGTTCAATGCCGTCGCGGTGATGCAACAGGTCGAGACTGGCCGACTCGACCTCGACGCGCCGGTGCAAAAGTTCGTGCCAGACTTTCGCATCGAGTCGCGCTTTACCAATGCCGGCCCCGTAACGCTGCGACAGTTGCTCTGCCACCGTTCGGGCCTGATACGGGAGTCGCCAGTGGGCGGTTACTACGACGACCAGCAGCCAACCATCCTCGCCACGGTGCGGAGCGTCGCGGATTGCGCGCTCGTCAACCCGCCGAACACGCAAACGCGCTACTCGAACATCGGCGCGACGGTCGCCGGCTACGCGGTGCAAAGCGTGACGGGCACGGGCTACGACTTCTACGCGCGCGAAAGACTGCTCAAGCCACTGGGCATGCAGGACTCCTCCTTCGTGCTCACCCCGGCCGTGCAGCGCAAGCTCTCGAACAGCTATATGCGGATCGCCAACGCGGACGGCACCTTCCGTCACGAGGCGTCACCACTGTTCGAGCTGGGAACGATTCCGGCGGGCAATCTTTACGCCAGCGCCGAGGATCTCGCGCGCTTCATGTCTTGCCTGTTCGCCGAGGGTAAGACCGCTGAAGGCGGGCAGATCCTCCGCGCCGCCACGCTCAACGAGATGTGCACGCCGCAACTCACGACGGCAACCAACGGCTTTGGCCTGGGCTTCAGTATCGGACGCTTTGGCAATTTTAAAACCGTCAGCCACAGTGGCGCGGTCTATGGGTTTAGCAGCTCGTTCATCGCTTTGCCTGGACCGAAGGTCGGCGTCATCGTCCTAGCCAACGAGGACATCGCGATGGGCCCGGTGGGCAAGCTCGCCGAGGCTGGATTGGAACTGCTGCTGCAAGCAAAGCTGGGCCGCACGCCCACGGCGAAGCCGGAGCCAGTGAAGCTCGATCCCGCCGCGCTCGCGGCGTTGGCCGGCGAATACGAATCTGAAAGCTACTGGGCAAAGCTGGAAGTGGACGGCGACAAACTCCGCGCGAACATTGCGAGCCAGGAGTTGGTCTTCACGCCGCTCAACCCGACAAAGTTCCGAGCTGACGGACGTTTCTCACACAACGGCCCAGTGGAGTTCAGCCGCAACGCTTCCGGTCAGGTGAGCTTCACAGCATTGGGCCAAAGGTTTTCCCCTGCCCCATCCAATCCCCCGCTTATTCCGCCCGCGTGGCAGAAATTCCTCGGCAGCTACGGGCCTAAGTTCATCCCCGCGATCGTCTCCGTGCGGCACGGACATCTCTATGTCATGACTGAGAACATGGTGGACTACCGTCTGCGGCCGGTGAATCGCACGACCTTTGCCTTTCCACCCGGCCTTTATACAGACGAGCACCTCGTCTTCAACATGGACACTACCGGCAAGGCGCGCAGTGTTGTATTGGCCAACATGGAGCTGAAGCGGAATTGACCCGCACCCGTTAAGCCATTCTTTTCACCCCGGTCGCCGGCCCCAGCGCGACAAGCAATTGCGCCACCGTGCAGGTTTGGCCGGGCAGCACCAAATCGGGTGCCAACTCACCTAGCGGGCAAAGCACAAAGTGGCGGAGATGCGCCCGTGGATGCGGTAAGACAAGCGTCGGCGTGCTCCGCACCTCGTCGCCCCAAGCGATAATGTCAAGGTCAAGTGGTCGGGCTTCGTTGAGCACCGTTTTGAGTTGGCGACCAAACTCACGCTCCAACTCCTGCAGTTCGGCCAGCAACGACTCGGGCTTGAGACTGGTCATCGGCTCGAAGGCTACGACGGCATTGATGAAATCCGGTGAGCCGAGCGGACAGTCCACGGGGGTGCTGCGCCAGAGGGAGGAACGATGCAACGGGGTCACAGAAAAAGCTGCGAGTCGTCCCATCGCCGCACAAACGGTGGCTGTCGTATCGCCAAGATTTCCGCCGAGGGCGACGAACGCCAGCCGTTTCGGATCCCGCGTTACACTTTTCACGCTCACTTCAGTCCCAGCACATCCTGCATGTCGTAAAGGCCAGGCGGCTGCTTCACAACCCATTGCGCAGCGCGAAGTGCGCCGTTGGCGAAGGTCTCGCGGCTGCTGGCCTTGTGCGTGAGTTCTACCCGCTCGCCATTGGCGGCGAAGATGACCGTGTGGTCGCCCACCACGTCACCGCCGCGCAAAGCGTGGATGCCGATTTCGTGACTGGTCCGCTCTCCAGTGATGCCCTTGCGCCCGTGGCGAAGTGCCTCGGCAAGTTGCACCTTGCGCACATCGCCAAGAATTTCGAGCAACGTGGTGGCGGTGCCGCTGGGTGCGTCTTTTTTCAGGCGGTGGTGCATCTCGACGACTTCGAGATCAAAGCTCGGCCCAAGGATTTCTGCCGCCTTGCGCGTGAGCCAGAAAAGCGTGTTCACGCCAGTCGAGTAGTTCGAAGCCCAGACCATCGGAATCTTCGTGGCACAGGCTCGCAGAGCGATTTTCTCCTGCTCGTGATGCCCGGTGGTGCCGACAATGAGCGCCTTGCCATGCTGCTCGCAAAGTTTGGCAAAGGGCAACGTGGCCTCATGAAAGCTAAAATCAATGACGGCATCCGCCTGCGGCAGCAGTGGGGCGAGCGGCTCGCCAAGATCAATCTGGCCGACGACTTCGAGCCCGGACATGCGAGCGGCGCAGGCGATGAGCGTCTGGCCCATGCGGCCTTTTGAACCGGTAATGATGACTTTGGTCATGGTAGCACGAGGTTGCAGTTAGTCGGATTGACGCGCAAGCCAGTAACGGGTGTCGTCGGAGCGAACTAGGCCAAATTCAACTTATTATCCTAATCTTTCAACTCGCCTTCCCAGCGAGCCATGACGGCGGAGGCGAGGCAGTTGCCGACGAGGTTCACTGTGGTGCGGGCCATGTCCATAAACTCATCCACTCCGAGTATGATGGCGACGCCTTCGAGCGGCAAGCCGAAGCTGGCGAGCGTGCCGGAGAGGATGACGAGCGACGCGCGCGGCACGGCGGCGATGCCCTTGGTGGTGAGCATCAGCGTGAGCATCATCATGAGTTGCTGGCTCAAGGACATTTCCACGCCCGCCGCCTGCGCGACAAACACGGACGCAATGGCGAGGTAAAGCGTGCTGCCGTCGAGGTTGAAGGAGTAGCCCGTGGGCAGGACGAAGGAGACGATGCGCTTGGGCACGCCGAACTCGGTCATGCGCTTAAGGGCGTCGGGCAGCGCGGCGTCGGAGGAGGTGGTGGAGAAGGCGATGAGCGCCGGCTCTTTTACGGCGCGGAGGAATTTCCGCAAAGGAATGCGTGCCCAAAGGGCGACCGGCACGAGCACCACGAGGCAGAAGACAACGAGCGCCCCATAGAGCGTGACTACGAGCATCAGGAGGTTTTTCAGCACGCCCAGCCCGCTGTGGCTCACGGTCACGGCCATCGCTGCGCCGATGCCGAAGGGTGCGAACAACATTACTAAGCCGGTGAACTTGAACATGACTTCGCTTAAGCCCTCGAAGAAGTTGAGCATCGTCTCTTTGGGCCGGCCCTGCACCTGCGAAAGCGCGACAGCAAAGATGACGGTAAAGACCACCACCTGCAGCACGTCATTAGCCGCCGCGCTCTCGAAGAAGCTACGCGGAGCGATGTGCTCGATCATTTCCTGCGTGGTCTGCGTCTTAGCGGCGAATTCCTTGCCCTTGTCCGCCGAGGGCGGCAGCACGACGCCGACGCCGGGCTTGGTCAGGTTGACCGCCAGCAGCCCGATGGCAAGCGCGAGCGTGGTGACGACCTCGAAGTAGATGAAGGACTTGAACGCGAGGCGGCCGACGGCTTTAAGATCGCCGCTGTGGCCCGCGATTCCGATGATGAGCGTTCCGACGAGGATGGGGACGATAATGCACTTGATGAGGTTGAGGAAAAGCTTGGAGACAACTTTCAGGTTTCGGGCGACCATTGGGTAGGCCGGCCGGTTCTTGGCCAATTCCAAGGGGTAGGCATCCTCCAGCAGCAGCCGGTTGAGACGCAGCCGAGCATCCCCCTGTGGAGCCGGGGTGAGGAGCAGCTTCGTTTCGGAGCGCAAAGTGACGCCACCAAACCTTTGAGTTTCGAAGACTGATTCGGCACGAATTATCCGGTTCAAGTCCTCTACCATGGCAATTCGCAGCGGTGCGGAATCGGAGTTCGTCTTTGAGTAATTCGCGATCGCTTCCTGTGTCGCTCTCGAAAACTGCTCCCGAAGGTGGCTGGAGACTGCGTCCGGCGAAGCCTTCAGCTTCGCAGCCAGCGAGGGCAAATCGGCGAAATCACCCGCTTGAAACAGCGCCGATTCCGCCGAATCACCTGTGGGAGTAGTTTCCGGAAATGCCCAACCGATGAAGATGCCAACAAACATGGAAATAATAATCCACTTGGTTAAGCTAGTTTTGCGCAGGGCGTGCCACATAAGCTTATTTACGCTCGAAATTAGGCGCGGGCAGAAGCCCTGTCGAGCATGCGCGTAACCGCTTGGCTTTCGCGTCTGCCAAGCACGTGCCACCTTGGCCTGAGCGGATTTTTTCTCGTCAAGCGGCGCGGCGCGGCGATAGTGCGGCCATGGATGTCCAAATTGCGAGCTTGTGCGACTCGGCTCAGGATTACGGCGGTAAGCTGTGCCTCATCGGCGCATTTGACACCATCTTGGTCCGGCAGTTCCCCGCGCAGCATCCGTTTTGCTCCATCGCATTGCGTATGATTTTTCGCGATACGGACGAGGGCAAGCACACCTTGCGTGTGAACCTCATTGATGCAGATGGCCAGAG
>VHDH01000083.1 GCA_016871445.1 Verrucomicrobiota bacterium
TCCAGAAATATGTCCGGCTCCGGCTTCTGCCGTATCACGTCCTCACTTGTCACCACCGCCCCAAACCAATGATGGATCCCGAGCTGTTGCAACACCTGCTCGACGACACGTTTCTTGCCGCCACTAGCCACCGCCATCGGTAGTTTTCCATGATGCTCGCGGGCGATGGCAACGACCTCGGGAATGCCTTTCACCTTCGGGATAAACGGAAGGAAAGCGAGTTCCTTCTCGACCGACACAGCTTGGTGATCGTAACTCAAGCCCTGCTCTTCGCGGAGCATCTTGAGAATATCACGCGACGGCACACCACCCAACGCGTAGAATCGTTCCTCAGTGAAGTGGATGCCGTGCCGCTCCAAGACCACACGCCACGCGTGCCAGTGCAGGGGCATGGTATCTGCGAGGGTGCCGTCACAGTCAAAAATGAGAGCGCGGGGTGAATGCTTCATATCGTGGGGCAAAATACTTGAAGCAATGGGCACCTTTCTGACCACGCACCGTGCCCTACGCGCCTCGACTCAAGTCTGCAACGCCGCAAGCTTTTGTTCGAGGTCGTGGTTCATCAATGGCTCAATCACCCCATCGAGGTCGCCCTCAATGACATTAGCAAGATTGTAAAGGGTGAGTTCGATGCGATGGTCGGTCACGCGGTTCTGGGGGAAATTGTAAGTGCGAATTTTCTCACTGCGCTCGCCGGTACCAACTTGCGAACTGCGCTGTGCGTCATACTTGGCCTTCTCGTCAGCAATCTTGCGCTCCAACAGACGCGAGCGCAGCACCTTCATCGCCTTAGCCTTGTTCTTGATCTGAGAGCGCTCATCCTGACAGCGCACCTCAGTGCCGGTGGGTTTATGGAAAATGCGCACGGCGGAGTCGGTGGTATTCACGCCCTGCCCACCGTGGCCGCCGGCGCGGCAGACCTGAATGTCTAAATCCTCAGGCCGAATCTCGATATCCACGTCTTCGGCCTCAGGCAAAACGGCCACGGTAACGGTGCTAGTGTGGACGCGGCCCTGCGCTTCAGTGGCAGGCACGCGTTGGACGCGGTGGACACCGCTTTCGTATTTTAGGCGCTTGTAAACGTCCTGTCCGTTAACGCCAAAGATCACTTCCTTTAGGCCGCCCAGATCCGACGGGCTGGAATCCATCGGCTCGACCTTCCAACCTTGGGTTTCAGCGTAGCGAGTCAACATCCGGTAAAGATCAGCCGCAAAGAGTGCGGACTCCGCGCCGCCCGCGCCCGCGCGGATCTCGATAATGGTGTTGCGCGAGTCAGTCAGGTCGGGCGGCAGAACCCCGCGCTGCAAGGCGATCGTAAGACGCTTAAGCTCTGCTTCGAGCCGGGCAACTTCCTCTTTGGCCATCGTCCCTAACTCTGAATCAGTCGGCTCAGTGGCCTGCAAAGTGCGGTTCTCCGCGAGGTCTCGCCCGGCTTTAATGTACGCCGCGCCGGTAGCGACAAGTTCCTTGAGCTTTGCATATTCGCGAGACAACTCCTGCGCCCGGGCTGGGTTGTCGAACGCTTTGGGGTCGCTCAAGGCCGCCTCCACCTCCGCGAAGCGACGGTTAAACTTTTCGATGTGGGGGCGAAGTTCCATGCTGAAATTAAGGGTTGAAGAGTTAAAGGTGGAGCGGCGGTGTAGTTGCGCAGAGGCGACACTCAACACTGAATTTTCATCGCTCATGCTCTCTGCCAAAAGCAATCGCCCGCCGGGAGTGAACCCGGCGGGCGATAGCGAGGCGGAAAGCTACTTTTTCTTCTTTTTGCCTTCGGCGACAGCAGCCTGCGCGGCCTGAGTCTTAGCAAGGCGTTGCTGGAACTTGTCCACGCGGCCAGCCGTATCCACGAACTTCTGCTGGCCCGTGTAGAACGGGTGGCAGACATTGCAAATGCCCAAAAGGACGGTCTTACGGGTGGAGCGAGTGTAGATCACGTTGCCACAGGCGCAGCGGAACTCGGCGGCTTCGTATTTCGGATGCAGGTCCGTTTTCATTTCAAAGGGGCGGCAGAATACAAGTGAACGGCGGCTTGGCAAGCGTAGTTTTCAGGTTTCTAAGCCCACGGCTGGGCCAAGCCTACGTCCCAACCCGCGGGCCATTATATCGGAAAATCCGTGGAACCAAAAAAAACCACCAGCGACTGGCCGCTAACGGTTTAAAGTTTGCGTTCGGCAGTCCGCATTTAGTAGGCCGCCTGCACGCCCTTGACGTTGCGCTTGGGCATCCAAGGCATGAGGCCGCGCAGGCGCTCACCGGTCTTCTCGATGCCGTGATTCTCATCGGTCTTGAGCATCGCGTTATATTTTTTGTAGCCGCCCTTGTATTCGGCCACCCAATCCTTGGCGAACCTTCCGGTTTGGATGTCCTTGAGGGCCTTCTGCATCCGCTTCTTGACGGAGGCATCAATAATCTTGGGCCCGACCGTCACGTCGCCCCACTTGGCCGTCTCGGAAATCGAGAAGCGCATGCCAGCGATGCCTTTTTCGTTCATCAGGTCCACGATGAGCTTAAGCTCATGCAGGCATTCAAAATAGGCCATCTCCGGCGAGTAACCCGCCTCGACCAGCACCTCGAAGCCAGCCTTCACCAGCGCGGTGCAACCGCCGCAGAGCACGGTCTGCTCACCGAACAAGTCAGTCTCAGTCTCTTCCTTGAAGTTCGTCTCGATGACGCCGGCGCGGGTGCCGCCGATGCCCTTGGCCCAGGCGAGTGCGATCTTCTTCGCCGCGTTGCCACCCTGATAAACCGCGATGAGCGAGGGCACGCCTTTGCCCTCGGTGTATTGGCGACGGACGATGTGACCGGGGCCTTTCGGGGCGACCATGATGACGTTCACGTTTTTTGGCGGAACCACGGTCTTGAAGTGGATCGCAAAGCCATGGCTGAAGAGGATGGTCTTGCCCTTGGTGAGGTTGGGCGCGATGTCCTTCTCGTAGGCGGCGGCCTGCTTGGTGTCGGGCAGCGCGACCATAATGACATCGGCGCGGCGCACGGCAACGGCGGTCGGAACGACCTCGAAGCCCTTCTCGCGGGCGACCGCGATGGACTTGGAGCCCTCGTAGAGGCCGATAATGACGTTGCAGCCGCTGTCCTTGAGGTTGAGCGCATGGGCGTGGCCCTGCGAGCCGAAGCCGAGGACGGCGAGGGTTTTGTTCTTGAGGACGCTGAGATTGGCGTCTTTGTCGGTGTAAACTTTGGAGGGCATGAGTGTGGTTCGTGTTGCGTATTGCGTGACTGAAAACTGAAGACTGAAATCTGGTTACTTCCGGGGCAACGCGACCTTGCCCGTGCGCGTGAGGTCCAGCACGCCGAAAGTCTGCATGAGCGTGAGAAACTTCTCGATCTTGGCCTCGTTGCCGGTGATCTCGATGGTAAGGCTCTTGGGCTGCACGTCCACGATCTTGGCGCGGAAGATATCAGTCATCTGCATTACCTCAGCGCGGGTCTTGGAGTCCACGCTTACCTTCACCAACACCAGTTCGCGGTCAATGTATTCGCCGTCGCGGAAGTCAATGACCTTGAGCACTTCAGCCAGCTTGTTGAGCTGTTTGACGATTTGTTCGAGTGTAGCGTCGTCGCCGCGCGTGACGATGGTCATGCGGGAAACACTCGCGTCCTGCGTGGGCGCGACGTTGAGCGTGTCAATATTGTAACCGCGCCCCGAGAAGAGGCCGGCCACGCGCGTGAGCACGCCAAACTTGTTTTCTACCAGCACTGAAATCGTGTGTCGCATACGGCCGGCGGCGAAATTCTTCACCGCCAAAGGGGGCGCAATGTAACAAGTAGCCGGGGCCGGTCAACCTTGGTTTTGCCCTAAGGCGACGCTTGGCGGACGCGGCAGAACTTTCCTCCCTGACTCGGCCCCCCGGCTGTGTTGAAGTGCCGTCGTGCTCTGGAGCGCCGGCCGACATGAGTTCTGTTTTCCGCGACCCACGCTCGTCATGGGCGTGCTCAATGTCACGCCGGACTCCTTTTCCGACGGCGGCAGGTTCTTTACCGCCGAGGCGGCGCTAGAGTGTGCGGGGCAGATGATCCGCGATGGGGCCGACCTGCTGGACGTTGGCGGCGAATCTACCCGACCCGGCGCGGCAAGCGTGCCAATCGAGGAAGAGATTCGCCGTGTAGTGCCGGTTATTCAGCAACTGGCGGCGCGCGTTCAGACACCCATCTCGGTTGACACGCAGAAGCCGGAGGTTGCCCGCGCAGCATTACTGGCCGGCGCAAGCATCGTTAACGACATTGCTGCCAATCGGACTGACGACACAATGTGGCGCGTGGTGGCCGAGTTCCGTGCCGGCTATGTGGCCATGCATATGCAGGGTACGCCGCAGACCATGCAGCAAAACCCCGCCTATACCGACGTGGCATGCGAGGTGGACGAGTTCTTCGCCGAACGACTCGCGCGGCTCAAAGCACTCGGGGTGCGCCCCGAACAAGTCGCGTTAGACCCCGGCATCGGCTTTGGCAAGACGCTTGCGCACAACCTGGCGCTACTACGCGCGCTGCCGCGTTTCACCCGCCATGACCGGCCCGTGTTGCTTGGCGTTTCGCGCAAGTCATTCCTCGGCAAGCTGACCAAAGCGGAAAACCCCGCCGATCGGCTACCCGGTGCGCTGGCTTGCGCCGCGCTGGCTGTACGCGACGGCGTGCACGTCCTCCGCGTCCACGACGTACGTGCGACGGTGGCGGCAGTACGCGTGGCAGAGGCTGTTAAGGGAGACTCCTGAGAAATTATCGATTAACCGGCCCGCAACGACGAGCCTGCATCTTATTGCCTAGCACGTTTGGCTTGCCCCTGCTTCTTCACTTCTTCTTCGTCTGGAAAGTCCGCGAATGCCCCGTGCTCAGCACATCTACCGTGTAACTTTCGCCGGTGTGGTTCACGGCAAGCCTTAAGTAGTGGGCTTCGCTCTGCTGGCCCTTGCTGCTGGAGTTAGCGATATACGCCTTGTCTGTGTTGGAACCTGGTTCATTGCGAAGATTCTCGTGGACCTGATAAATAGCCGCAATGCTCTTCGTGCCGCGCAGCGTTGCGACGGTCTTGGGCATTGTACCCTTGCGCGGGCCGTTGTTCATCATGGCGACTGTTGGCTCGATGGACTGGATGAGCAGCGGATTGTTGCTCACGTCGAGGCCGTGGTGATTAACCTGATAAACATCCACCATGCCAACGAGGTTGTAGGGCACCACGAGCGACTGCTCGGTGCGGAGGGTAGCATCGCCGCCATTGAAGAAGCGAAAACTGCCGTATTGCAGGAGCGTCACAATGGAATTGGCGTTGTCGGATTTGTCCTCTGGCTGGACCTGAGCCTGAGCAGCGAGCGGATTCTCGCGCCGCTGCTCGGGGCGAGGGGCAACAGTTTTTTGGTTCGCGCAGAGCACACGTATTTCGAGCTTTGGATTGCCGGGTACCGCGGGCTGGAGAAGCGGAATTGTGTCACCGGCCTTGATGGTGACGCGCTTGCCGACCTTCGCCTCGCGGTAGGACTTGGATAGCAGCGGCCAGCGCGTATCCAGGGGATTATTGTCGGGATTCGCCACGGTCAACCCCTTGTCATAAAGCACGCCGATGGGGATGAGGTCAGACAACTCGGCCAACCCGCCGAAGTGGTCAATATGAAAGTGGGTGATAATGACATGGTCAATCTGCTTCAGACCCGCGACCTCGGTGACGATCTTGTGGATGCGTTTGGCGTCGCGCCCACCCGGATTGCCCGTGTCGATCAGCACCGCCTCGCCCTCCGGTGTAACGATGAGCGTGGAGCCGCCGCCATCGGAATCCACCCAGTAAAAATCAAGGTTCTTGTCCGCCTTTCCCGCGCGCGTGACGGCAGTGGCAAAGACGAGCAGGGCGGTGGCAAGGAAGCGGCAAAACGGGGTTTTCATGTCTCAGTTTGGAAACTCCTCGGCCCAGTGGCAACTGGAAAGAATCCTCAAGGATTGACGGTGAATCATGAATTGGAAAACGCCGCACAGAGGGTGAGGCGAGAGAGGTTGGCCTTGAGCATTAGTTCATATCTTTGCCTCTGTCCTCTCTTAGGTAAAATCGGTTCTTAATTCACTGTTCACTTCGCAGTCTTGCTCCAACCCGCGCTTGAGTTCACTCCGCTGGCCTCACACCATCCGCACGCATGGAACGACCCAGCATGACTCCCGGCGCGGGTGAACGGCGCGTTCGATTTGTCGGCGACTGCCTCACCTTCACGCTGGCGCACCCGCGCGCCCGCGCGTGGGCCGAGGCTGGCTGGATCGCCCGCTTACGCACGAACCTCGGACGCGCTGCGGCCATCCGCCGCGAAGTCATCCAGTCCAAGTTTCAGAAAATCCCGCTGGCCGGCGCGTCTTGGCGCGACATTCCAATGCGCTGGGTGGACGGCGAATGGCAGCTCGTGCTGCCGCTCACCGAAGTCGGCTGGTTCAAGGCCAAGCCCTACCTTCTCGAGCCGCACGGCTCCCAACACTGGCCCGAGGGCGACGACTTCGGCGTCAGCGTGCATCCAAACTGGGCGCGCACCGCCAATACGCTTTACTGCGCCTTTGCGCGGATGTTCGGCGATACGAAGTCGCTCACCAGCTCAAGCAGCCTCCAACACAAGTCACAGATGGCTGTGCTGAACCAGCTCGGCTACACGGTCATCCCGCCGTCGGGCAAACTTCGCGACCTCGCACGCCAACTTCCACACATCTTTGATACGCTCGGCTGTCGCATCCTGCATTTGTTGCCGGTCAACCCTACGCCCACGACCTACGCACGCTTTGGGGACTTTGGTAGTCCCTACGCAGCGGAAGACCTGACCGGCATTGACCCGTCGTTGGTCGAGTTCGACAAACGAACAACCGGGGTCGAGCAATTCCAAGAACTCACCTCCGCCGTCCACGCGCGGGGCGGGCGCATCTTCCTGGACATCGTTATCAATCACACCGGCTGGGGCTCATGGCTGCAGGAAAATCACCCCGAGTGGTTCCTACGAAAGGCGGACGGTCACTTCGAGAGTCCCGGCGCATGGGGCACGGTATGGGAGGATCTGGTGGAACTAGTGCAGCGCGACCCGGCGCTTTGGGAGTACATCGCCGACGCACTGCTCACTTGGTGCCGGCGCGGCGTAGACGGCTTCCGCTGCGACGCCGGCTACAAAGTGCCCGCGCCCGCATGGCAACATATCATCGCGCGCGTGCGCGAGGAGTTTCCCGACACGGTATTTCTGCTCGAGGGCCTCGGCGGCGGCTGGGGCGACACGGAGGCACTGCTCACAGAGGGTGGGATGCAATGGGCCTATTCCGAGCTTTTCCAGGAGTTCAGCCCGCTGCAGGTCGCCGGCTACCTGAACCACGCCCACCAGCAGAGCGTGCGCGTCGGCACGCTCGTCCACTATAGTGAGACGCACGACAACGAACGCCTGGCAAAAAAGGGCCGCGCGTGGTCGCTACTGCGCAACCAGCTCTCGGCGCTGACCAGCGTAAACGGCTGTTTTGGCTTCACCTGTGGCGTAGAATGGCTATGTGATGAGAAAATTAATGTCCACTCCTGCCGCGCGCTCGCGTGGGGTGCCGAGCCAAACCTCTTGCCGGAAATCGCACTGCTGAATGCACTGCTCGCGAACCATCCAGCGTTCTTCGACGGCGCGAAACTTACGCGCCTAAGCCCGAGCGACTCTCCCATATACGCGCTCCACCGCGAGTCTGCGGAAGGATGCGACGCAGTGCTCGTGTTGGTAAACAACGACCCAGAGCGTGCACACCGTCTCACTATAGCAATTACTGATGACGTGGGGCGGCACGATTTGCTTTCTCCAGTTGGGGACGCTCTTCCGCGCCGCGAAGTCCACGGTGGCAAGGTGACTTTCCTCGTTTGCCCTGGCGCAGTGCACTGCCTCAGTGCGACGGCCAAACCCGTCGGCCTCTGCGGCGACGCTTATCGTCGCGCCCGCGCACAAGCCGCCTTCGCGCATGCTGCGCTTGCGCAGACGCAAATCCCGGAACACTCAGTTGCTGGCGACTGGCGCGCACTCGCCGCGCAGGTGGACGCTGATCCACGTGCGTTTCTGGCCCGCGTGGCCGCCAACTCTGGCTGCGCTGGCACGGCTAGCTACGCTCCCGTCGTTGAGTGGTCGCTTGCCGATACGCGCCGCGTGCTGCTTATCCCGCCCGGCCATTGGCTGCTGGTGCGTGATAACTTGCCCTTCCGCGTGACACTCGCGTCGGCGGTTTGCAGCCGCCGTCCAGAGGGTTCGTCACTCACCGACGGCAGCTGGAAGTCGGCGTCACGTGCCGATTCCATTCCCACCGCGAAAGGCCACGTGGCCTGCTTCGCCCCGCAGTCTTTCATTGGCGAGGCTACGCTTTCCCTAGATCGTCTAGCCACCTCGCCTGCGATCGTGAGTGGCACTATCCGCTTTATCCCCGGCGAACCGGCTGGTCACCCGTTGCCTCAAACTGATCACACTTCCTCCCTCGCCTTGCTCACCAACGGTTCTGGTGCGATGGCAAGAATATGCGTGGATCTCGGGACCGTCCGCTCAAAATATGACTGCGTCCTCGGCGCCAACCTGCACGCCAGCGTGCCAGTAGACCGCCACGTCTTCGTCAAGCGCTTGCGTGTATGGGTGAATGCGGACGGTTTTATCACGCCGCTCAACGCCGAGAACTTGGTCGCTTTCAAGCCCGGACCGCCCGCGCATTGGCGCTTCGTGGCGAACGCCGGCGATGGCCGCAGCGTGGAAATTCATCTACTCGCCGACATGGAGCCCGGCAGAAACACGACGCGCCTGCGCTTCGTACGCCCTCCGCACGCGCCGGCGCTAGGCCACGAACTGCCGGCGGAATGCAGCGTGAGCCTTACCGTGCGCTTCGACCTCGAGGACCGCAGCTTTCATTGCGAGACCAAGCGCAACGCCGGCAGCGAGTACCACTTCGGCAAGCATTCTCATTCGCTTCAAGGGCGCGCAGGCTTCGCCTTCACACCGGAGGCGGGCCGCGAATTAAAAGTCTGGTCCGATGCGGGCCGTTACCACCACGAAGGGGAATGGTCCATGAACCTGTCCCATTCAAACGAAGCCACGCGCGGGCAGGAGGGATGCGGTGACGCGTTTAGCCCCGGTTGGTTTGAGCTGCCGTTGCACAAAGGCCGCAGCGTGACGCTCGCCGCCAGCGCGGAAGCTGATGCGGTTCTCGCCTCTGGCACATTGGAGAGTGCAGCCCTTGAAGTGAGCGCGCCGCCGTCCTTCTCCGAACAACTTGAGCGTGCCGTCCGCGCCTACGTCGTGCGCCGTGCCAACGGCAAAACCGTCATCGCCGGCTATCCATGGTTTCTCGACTGGGGCCGTGATACACTTATAAGTGCGCGTGGTTTGCTTGCCGCCGGATTTCACGACGAGGTGCGGCAAATTCTGGTGACCTTCGGCCGTTTCGCCGAGAACGGCACGCTCCCTAATGCCATCCATGGCGATGATGCCAGCAATCGCGATACCAGCGACGCCCCGCTGTGGTTTGGCATCGTTTGCGAAGACTTTGCCGCCAAAGAGTCTGCTATCAGCAACCATAAGCGGACTATCTATTCCACGCCCGTGGATGCCGCTGGCCGCACACTGAAGGATGTGCTGCAGTGCATCGCGGAGGGCTACCTGCACGGCACGCCCAACGGTATTCGTGTGGACACCGTGAGCGGCCTCGTGTGGAGCCCAAGCCACTTCACATGGATGGACACGAATTACCCCGCTGGCACCCCGCGCGAGGGTTACCCAATTGAAATTCAAGCACTATGGATTCGCCTGCTTCGCCAGCTAGACCGACTGGGTTGCGTGTCAAAGAGCGATAAGTGGAGCGAACTTGCCGCGCGCGCTGAAGCCTCAATCGAAAAACTCTTTTGGCTGGAGGATGAAGGTTGGTTCGCCGACTGCTTGCTTGCCAAACCCGGCGTCCCCGCCCGCCAAGCGGTGCGTGACCAAGCCCTCCGCAGCAATTGCCTCTTTCCGATTAGCCTCGGCTTGGTCACCGACGAGCGGGCCCGGCGCACCGTAGATGCCGCTGTGCGCCACTTAGTCGTGCCCGGAGCTTTGCGCTCACTCGCTCCGTTGCCCGTTAAGCCGCCGCTGCCCATTTATGGCGCACAAGGCCAGTTGCTCAACGATCCGGCAAATCCCTACTGGGGCCGCTACGAAGGCGACGAGGATACACGCCGCAAGCCCGCTTACCACAACGGCACCGCCTGGACTTGGACCTTTCCAAGCTTTTGTGAGGCACTCGCTCGCGCACATGGCCATGCGCCCGAAGCCGTCGCCGCCGCCCGTGCCTATCTTGGCAGCGCGGCTGAACTGCTCAACGAAGGCTGCCTCGGCCACCTCCCCGAGATCGTGGACGGCGATGCCCCGCACGCCCAGCGCGGCTGCGATGCGCAGGCTTGGGGCGCGACCGAGGTGCTGCGCGTGTGGCGTTGGTTCGAGTCACGCGGGCAATGAGTTGAAGACGAGTGGCGACCAAAGAATTAGCCGCGAGTGGGCGGCTGCAGGCAGTTTCGTTCGCCCAGCTTTTCCTGTACCGCACACTTCGTTTCGCATGACGGGCTTTATCACCAAGTCTCACTCCGGCTTCACCCTTGAGAGGGAGTAATGAATTCGGCCGCAGACCAGCAGGGAAGCCCGGCACTTTGAGCACTGGCTAATTTTCTTCTTAGAAGACCAGAGTAAGGCAGGACAACCCGCGTAGAAAAACGCCGACTATCTTCGGCACTCAGTAAAGCGTGCGATCACCGATTAACTCGGTGAGCATCCCGGCAACCTCGCCTTCGGGAATGGGCAGATATTTGCCCGTGGCCGTAGCGACCACGTCACCGCTGACAGAGCGAAGTTCGCCTTTTGCCTCGTAGATTTTCCCACGCCGATCGACGACGAGTTCGGCAGTCGCGGTAAGTTCTTCATCAGTTCGCGCGGGCCGCTGGAAGCGTACGGTCATTTCTGCGCAATAGGCGAAACGTCGGGTCGCGACGGCCACCGCCCAGACCATGATTTCGTCCAACACAGTTGCGAGGATGCCGCCGTGCGTCACGCCCTTGAAGCCGATATGTTCCCCGCGTGGCGTGAATCGGGAGTGGACGATTTTTCCGTCAGTTTGAAAGCGAAGCCTTAACCCGTGAGCGTTGGCTTCGCCGCAGACGAAGCATGAGCGCGTGTGCGGCAGTGGGGTCATGGTGGGAAACTTGACCCTTAAACGGTCATGATTTCCTTCTCCTTGGCGGCGAGGTGCTCATCGAGCTTCTTGGTGTATTGGTCAGTAAGCTTCTGTACTTCGCCCTCGGCGGTCTTCACCTCGTCCTCGGAGACGCCACCGTTCTTGGCCTCCTTCTTAAGGGCTTCGAGCGCGTCACGGCGAACTTGGCGGATGGCGATTTTTCCATTCTCAGCCATCTGCTTAACGGCTTTGACAAACTTTTGCCGCTGTTCGGTGCTCAGGTCGGGTAGGACAATGCGGATGAACTTGCCCTGCACGGCGGGGTTGAGGCCGAGGTTCGCCTTCTGGATCGCCTTCTCAATCGGGCCGATGCTGCCGGCATCCCACGGCTGGATCATCAGCATGCGAGCCTCGGGCGTGGAAATGTTGGCGAGCTCGCGAATGCGCATCATGGAGCCATAAACCTCCGCTTGAATGTTTTCCACCAGTGCAGGTGAGGCCTTTCCTGTGCGAACGCCAGCGAACTCGTGCTCCACATGCTGCTCGCTCTTGAGCATTTTTTCCTCCGCGTCCAGCAATACGTCATCAAGTGGCATAGAAAGAAAATAGGGATCAAGGCACAAAGTTCAAAGGCGAAAAGCGAGGCCTCAGTGCCTCTGGCGGTCAAAGGCGGGGCGCGGCTGGCTTGATGGGCTTGGCCGCGTGGTCCGCGCCTTTCGCCTTGAGCTGGCGGCGGAAGACTTTGTCCCCGGCGGTCACGTAGAGCATGTCGCCGTTCGGGCCGCCGAAAGTCAGGTTGCTGCACTTGCCGTTGGGTGTCGGGAGGATGACGTGGACGCGACCGGCTTGGTCGCAGACTTGCAGGCCGAGGCGCGTGGCCACCCACAGCCGGCCCTCGCGGTCGGTGCGGAGGCCGTCGGCTCCGCTGTCATCGGCGGTGTCGGGCTCGTGCAGGTGGAAGTAACGCTGCTTGTGCTGGAGCGTGCCGTCGGCCTTGATTTGGTAGCTGTAAACCCAGTGCGAGCGGCTGTCCGCGACGTAGAGCAGCGTCTGGTCCGGCGAGAGGGTGATGCCGTTGGCGAACTTCAGGCCGGTGTCCACAACCTGCTTCTTCCCGTCGGGACGGATGAGCCAGACCTTACTCGTGTTCGTGTTCGCGCCGGTCCAGTTTGGGTCGGTCACGTAGATGTTCCCGTTGTGCGCCACGACGAGGTCGTTGCCGCGAAAGCCATCGGCGATGACGCTGCTCTTGCCGTTAGCGTCCCACGCGAGGATTTGGTTCTCCGCGCTCGCGGCGGCGTAAAGGCGTCCGTCCGGGCCAAAGCGCTGGCCGTCGCCCTTCTTCGAGTCCGCGAGGAAAACGACCGGCTTGCCGTCGGCCCCGACGCGGTAGGTCTTCGTGTTCGGGCCATCGTTGAAAAAGACTTCGCCTTTCGCGTTGGCGGTCGGGCCTTCAGTGAACTTGTAACCTTCGCCGACCAGTTCCCAACCCGCGCCGGGCGCGAGGATTTCGTTGAGCGTCGAGTTCTTCGACTTGCCGGGCGCGACGGGCTGCGGCCAATCGCGCCAGAGCCAGCGCTGCACGTCGGGGAAAATGGCGGTGCCGTGCTTGCCGTTGTGGCCACCCTCGCCCCACGCGTGCTTCACGTCGTAGCCGGCCCATTCGAGCGCGCGTTGGAGCGTCTGGTTCGCCATCCACCAGTCGCCGCCGTAGATGTTGTTATCGTTGCTGCCGTCCTGGAGGAAAATGCGGAACGGCTTCGGCTCATACTTACGGGCGAGCGTGTGATAGCGGTCACCGCCGCGCAGGCCGACGTAAGTGCCGACGGTCGTGAACACCCGGCTGAACGCATCCGGCCGTTCCCACGCGGCCGTGAATGCGCAAATCCCGCCGCTACTGCTGCCACCGATGGCGCGATCGTTGCCGTTTTTGCTGAGGCGAATGGCGCGGCCGTCGGTCGCTGTCTTCGTTTCTACCTCGGGCAGCAGTTCCTCCAAGAGGAAGCGCGCGTAGGCATCGCCGAGGCCGTCGTATTCGTAGCTACGGTTGAAGCGGTCGAGCGCGTTGGTGTCCGCCGCCCTCACACGCCCATGCATGACGAACACGCCAATGAGCACGGGGATTTCCTTCTTGTGGATGAGGTTGTCGAAGACGACCGGAGCTTGGTAGCCGACGCCGTCCTGGTTCACGTAAACACACGCGGGCTTGGCGGGGTCG
>VHDH01000084.1 GCA_016871445.1 Verrucomicrobiota bacterium
TCCGGTCGTTGTCCGCCTTCCGATACGCGCCGAAGTCGCTGAACCAATACTTCTTCGCGATCCGATACATCCAGTGTTTCTCGGGCACTTCCTCGCCAGGGAGCCATTGGCTGAAGCGCGGCGTCATCGCTTCGAGTTCGTCCATCGCGGTGCCGCGGACGGTCGTGTCGCGCGCGCCGTGCTTCACGACGAGCTGCTTCACGAGGTCGGGCCGTTCCAGCACCACGCAGCCGCGTGTGTGGTGGGCGCTCAGTTCGCGGAAGTCCTTCAGGAACGAACTGTCGCGCATCGTCGCGTAGATGCCGCGCGGATCGCTGATGTTCTCGGTCGCGAACTGGATGATCGGGCACGGCTCGATGTCGCCCTTCGGACCGATGTGATGTGAGATGCCGGTGCTCATCGGGCAGAGCGCCTGCCCGCGGTCGTCGTAGTAGGCGTCAATCATCGCGATGGGCATCTTTGCCCGCATCTCGACGATGAACCGGCGGACGCGCACGAGTTGATCGGGTCGCAGCGCGAGTTGCATGTTCATCTTCGGGCCGACGGGGCGATACGTGTGAAACCAGACGTAATGCACACCGCGATCAATGAGCTCCTGCAACCACGACTCCGTGAGCAACTCCTCGATGTTCGACTGGCAGACGCTTGTCGCTACGCCGGTGAGCAGGCCCTCGCTCAGGCAGTGATCAAGACCACGCAACGTCCGGGTGAAGACCTCCTTCTTGCCGCGCCGCTCGTCGCTGGTGATCTCGCGGCCCTCGATGCTGATGAGCGGCGTCGAGTTGCCGATCTCGCGCAGGCGGCGCGCGATTTTCTCCGTGATGAGCTGGCCGTTGGTGAAAATCTGGAAGTAGCAGTCGGGATGCGCCGCGAGCAGGTCGAGCAACTGCGGGTGCATGAACGGCTCGCCGCCGAGAATGCCGAAGAAGCTGTTTCCATGCGCCTGCGCGTCCTCGATGGTGCGGTTGAGCGTGGCGAGGTCAATCGAGTCCTTCTCCTCGACATCCACCCAGCAACCTTGGCAGCGGAGGTTGCAGGAGTTGATGATGGAGAGGTAGAGGAAGGGCGGGAACGTCTCACCGCGCTTGAGCCGGCGCTTAAACCGCTCGACGGAAAGCATCCCTTTCACGCCGAAGTTCCAAACAAACTTGGCGATGCAGCGCTTGTCAGCGGAGCGGAGTGTGCGGAGGGCGAGGGCGGGGAGCATTAATCAAACAGAGGCGGGTGAGCTAAGTACTCTCATCGAGTTGTTTCAGAGTTGTTCCGTCTTTGCTTTTCCAAGCGGTCAACCCGTTGGCACTCCCGCCGTGGATCACGACCGCTGCTGATGATGGGCTCGTGAACTCGCAAGCCTTGGTAAAGACAAGCAGTCCACCCTTTTCGACTAACGTCTTGTCCGCGATCAACTGCTTTCGTTGGGCAGTGACTCCCGGGTAGCTGTCAGCGGAAGGTCTCTCCTCAAGAACGGCCGATGATCCCTCAAACACCACAAAACCACTTGCGGTGCGCTGGCCACGAGCCTCAGCTCCCTTGATGCGGCAGAAGAGTATGCCGCCGGGTTGAGGCATAGCAGTGGATTGGACAATCGGGGCCAAGATGTCCGAGCCGAGAACCGGAAGAAGTTGCCTGATGCGCGCAAAGAAAACTTCTATATCTTCGCGATCCGACTCCGGAAGCTTTGAGCCGCCAGCTTGATTTTGCTCCAAGGTGAACCTTCCGATCTGCGCGGCTTCAGCCAAGAGCCGACTTTCTAGGTAGCGGACGTGAGCCTTGGTGAGGTTTTCGTCCTTGCTGACGAAGACGATGGCTGAAACCCAAAACTCCTTGGCTCTGTGTTGCTTGAGGCGCTCACGAATGACTTCAGCCTCGCCTACGTAGGCGCGAGGAGCGCCGGTAACTGGATCGTTTCCTGTGAGGATATACACACCAGCTTTGTCGAGTTCCTCGCGTGCCAGTAGTTCGTCAAGCTCGGTGCGCGGCGCTGCCACAGCCTTGCCTGTCCAATTCGAGATTTCTGCGGTGCGAAGGCTCTTGGCGTCACCCCGAAGCAGAAAAAGTTTGATCGTCGCGGATGTCATGAATGCTTCGACAGCTCCCGAATTTCTAACTCGCTTGCTGTTGCTTGGCGAGCGCTGCCTGAGCCTTCGCCTTGGCCTCTTCCGCGCGGCGCAGGATTTCCTCGGGGGAGGGCAGGCTCATCAGCACTTCTGCCGGGATGTCGCCGGCGCTGGCGAGCTTGGTGAGGCATTTCTGGCGTTCGGCCAAGGCTTTCTTGTCATCCCGCTCCTTGCTAAAGCGGGCCTTGGCGGCGTCGCTGCGCTGGCGGAGCTGGGAATAGACATCGCCACCGAGGAGCGAGGAGATGTCGATCTTCATCTTCTCCTTGCCGAGGTCGGAGGCCTGCACTTCATCGCCGTTGATGGGGCCGGCCTTGTATTTCGGGAACATGATGGCGGCCTCGGGGCAGACGCGCGAGCAGGCGGGGCAGTTGGTTTTGCAGTTGTCGTGGTTCTGCGCCTGAATCTTGTTTTGCTCGTCCACGCCATAGACGCCGAAGAGGCAGAAGGAGAGGCACTGCATGCAGTTGGTGCAGCGGTCGTAGTCAATGACCGGGAACCACGGCTTCCACTCGCCATGGCGCGCGGCCCCGGTCTCGGTCTGCACAGCTTCGGCGCGCTCGGCGATGCGCGGGGCGTCGAGGCCGGTGATATCCTGGAATCGCACGGTGGTTCCGGCGGCCACGCCCTCGGCCTCGGGCGTGCGCCCGGCGAACTGACCGAGCACGAGCAGCGATCCGCGTTCATGTGAGGCGACGCGTCCACCCGCGACGGCGCGGGTGACGGCGAAGCCTTTCTCCAGCAGCGCGGTCAGCGCGGAGAAGCGGTCGGCGCTGTCGAGCGGTCGGGCATCGGCGCCTTCGTAGAGGACGACGCGGAGGGTGGCGGCGGTGGTGAGGCTCATCGTGGGGATGGGGGATTGCGTCCAGGGTCTAGGGTTGAGCAGCGGCGGCTTTCGGGGCGTCGGTGGCGGTGACTTTGCCTTTCGGCAAGTTTGGCTGAACCTCGCCGTTGAAGAGGGCGGCACAGACTTGTTCGGCAGTTTGCACCCTCATGTTGAGCACCTCGACGGCGGCGAGCGGAAGGTCAGCCTTGGCGGTGTGGAAGAGCCATTTCACGGCGCGCGGAAAGCAGGCGGCGATTTTCACCGGGCCGCCGTCGGCGAGGCGTTTGAGCGATGGGTCTTGGCGCGCGCTCATTTCGCAAAGGTCAGCCACGGCGTCGAAGGCCACGCCGGAGTCGGAGAGCTGCTTGAGCACGGCCTCTTTGACTTCGGGCGGGACGACTTGGGCGTATTGGCAGTGACAGTAAAGAATTCGCGGCACATCGGGCATGTCACGGGATAGTTTGAGCTAGGTGATGACCGGCGGCAACCTCAACTCGCATCCTTCTCCACGTCCCGGGTGGTTCCCCACGGGTTCGCCGAGCGTAGCGTTGCTGTCATTGCGCCGGTGACATGCGAATCAAGGCAGCCCTCAGATTTTATCCCATTCGATGGGCTTGGTGCAGTCCACATGCGGCAACTGCTCGCGAACAGCCTCGGGGTATTTCTGCGCCGCGCCGGTGTTAAAGATCAAGATGCGCTCGGATGGCTTGATCTTGCCCTCCTTAAGCAACACTTCCAGTGCGCCAAAGCAAACGGCCGTTTCTGGGCAAAGCGCGATACCCTCATGCGATGACGCTAACCGCATCCACTTGGGAATGTCCGCCTCGGGCGTCGCGAGGGCCACCCCACCGCCTTCGCGCACGGCATCAAGGATCATGAAGTCGCCCACTGCCGCCGGCACGCGGATGCCACTGGCGATGGTCGCGGCGGGCTCGAACTTCTTGGCGAAGCGGTCGTTCTTTTTAAACGCCTCGGCAATAGGCGCACAGCCGGTGCTTTGGCAGGAAATCATGCGCGGTTTCTTTGGCGATTTAAGCCAGCCAAGCGCCTCGAGTTCCGCGAACGCCTTCCACATCCCAATAAGGCCTGTGCCACCGCCAGTCGGGTAGAGGATCACGTCAGGCAACTCCCAGTCGAACTGTTCGGCAAGCTCCAAGCCCATCGTCTTCTTGCCCTCAATGCGATACGGCTCCTTAAGTGTGCTCACGTCGAACCAGCCCTTCTTGGCCTTGCCTTCGCCAACGATGCGGCCGCAGTCGGTGATGAGGCCGTTGACGAGAAAGGTCTTCGCGCCGGCGAGAAAGCACTCCTTCTGGTTGATGACCGGCGTATCCTCCGGCATAAAAACATATGCCTCCATGCCGGCGCGCGCGGCGTAGGCGGCCATCGCGCCCCCCGCATTGCCGGCAGTGGGGCAAGCGACACGTTGGATGCCGAAGTGATTTGCCATGGTGATGGCCATCGCCATGCCACGCGCCTTAAAGCTGCCGGTAGGCAGGCGGCTCTCGTCCTTCACGAAGAGGTGTTTCACGCCAAAATGCGCTGCAAGCCGCTTGGTCTCGAGGATGGGCGTGATGGTCTCGGTCA
This sequence comes from Verrucomicrobiota bacterium, assembly GCA_016871445.1. Lineage (GTDB taxonomy): Bacteria > Verrucomicrobiota > Verrucomicrobiia > Limisphaerales > SXTU01 > SXTU01. The sequence continues at coordinate 4,531 of VHDH01000084.1, forward strand.
GCGACACGATCTGGTTTACGTCGCGCACCGGCAGCAATTCGAGGTAACGCCAAATGGTCGGCGGCCGGCCGAAAAGAGCCTTCTTGGGGAACTTCTGCTTAAGCGCGGCGAGGTCGTATTTCACCCAGAGCGGGCGTTGGCAAGCGGGACAAAGGTTGTGAACCTTATCGGCGTCGTAGCGCGCACCGCAGTTGGCACATTCCAAGTGGGTGACAAAATTCATGCGCGGAGAGTTGTAAGGTGTACCGGAGGAGTCGAGCGCAAAGGCAGGGAAAATCGTTGTGCCGGCGAGGCAGCCCACTAGCATGGACTTCCACGGGCCATGCATGGCCGCAGTTTATGGACCCAATTCAAACCGATCTCGTCGTCGTGGGCGCTGGCCCCGGCGGATACGCTGCTGCCTTTTACGCCGCTGACTTGGGTAAAAAGGTGACGCTCATCGAGCGCGACCCAAAGCTCGGGGGCGTGTGCCTCAACCGGGGCTGCATCCCGTCCAAGGCCCTGCTCTACGCCGCTCACACCATCACCGGTGCGAAGGAATCCGCCCAGCGCGGCATCACTTTCGCCGCGCCGCAAATCGAACTCGCCAAGCTCCGCGCCTGGAAAGACTCCATCATCGCCAAGCTCTCCGGCGGCATCACCCAGCTCGCGACCAAACGCGGCGTCACGGTCATTCACGGGCGAGGTTGCTTCGAGGGTTCCAACACCCTCCGCGTTGAGACCGAGGCTGGCTCGCAGGTCATCAGCTTCCAGCACGCCATTGTGGCTGTTGGCTCAAGGCCTGCGCTGCCGCGCGCCTTCGATCTCGGCAACCCCCGCGTCATGACCTCCACCGAAGCATTAGAGATGGAGGAGATTCCCGAGAAGCTGCTCATTGTTGGCGGCGGTTACATCGGCTTGGAACTGGGCACCGTCTATGCTGCCCTCGGCAGCAAAATCACCGTCATCGAGACGTTGGACAATATTCTTCTTGGGGCCGACGCTGACCTCACGCGGCCGGTGGCGGCTTATGCGAGGAAGCATTTCTCCGAGATTCGTGTAAAGGCGAAGGTCATAAACATGTCCACCTCCGGCATGCAGATCAAAGTCATCTCCGAACACGAGGGGCAACCGAAGGAGGAACTCTACGACCGCGTCCTCGTCTCCGTGGGTCGCACGCCGAACAACGAGAACCTCGGCCTCGAAAACACCAAGGCCAAGCTCGACGAAAAGGGCTTCCTCGTGGTGAACGAGAAGCAGCAGACCGCCGACCCCGCCATTTACGCCATCGGCGACATTGCTGGCGGCGTCCTGCTCGCGCACAAGGCCTCGCGCGAAGCGCGCACCGCCGTCGAGATCATCACCGGCAAAGCCACCAGCGCGGACAAAGCCGTCATCCCCGCCGTCGTCTTCACCGACCCCGAAGTCGCCTGGTGTGGCCTGACCGAAGCGGAGGCCAAAGCGAAGAACATCCCGCACACGGTCGCGAAATTCCCGTGGGGCGCAAGCGGCCGCGCGCTGACCTTTGACCGCACCGATGGTATGACCAAGCTCCTCATTGATCCCGCCACCGAGCGGGTACTGGGCGTGGGCATCGTCGGCCATGGCGCAGGCGAACTCATCGCCGAAGGCGTGCTCGCCGTCGAGATGGGCGCGACCGCAAAAGACCTTTCCCTTTGCGTCCACCCGCACCCGACCCTCTCCGAGACGTTGATGGAAAGCGCCGAAGTCTTTTACGGCCACGCCACCCACGTCTTCGCGCGGAAGAAGTAGGTGCTAATTCATCGAGGCTTTTCCTGCGTCCCTGTGCGCGGCCGTTCGTGGGCGATGTCGAGAAGCTTTGCGTGCAAGACGGAGCAGGCAGCGGCTGGCAGATCTTTACGGGACAAAGCCGCGGGGCGCAGGATTTGCTAAAACGAGCGAGACCGGAGGCAAGATAGGCGTAGAACGCTGCACCCTCAGGTCGGCTACTTTCCGCTTTGAGCTTCTGCGCCGCTTCGCCAACCTGTCGGTGTTTTGACCGCCTGGCTCCAATCGCTCGACGCGGCATTGTTCCGCTTCGTCAACCAGTCGTTGAGTAACCCGTTCTTCGACTGGCTCATGCCCGTCCTGAGCGGGAATACGCTCTTCGTCCCGGCAGTCATTGTCGGGGCCGCACTGCTCATCTGGAAGCAACGCCCACGCGGGGCGTTGTGCGTTGTATTTATCCTGCTGGTCGTCGCGCTGGGCGACCCGCTCATCATCAACTCCATCAAGCACGCCGTCGGCCGCCCGCGCCCGTTTGTGCCGATGCCGGAAACCATCACGCTCGTGGGCCGCACCGCGAGCTTTAGCCTCCCCTCCGCGCACGCCGCGAACATGGCGGCGGCGGCGATGGTGGCGTTCCTGTTCTTCCGGGGAAGCTGGCGATTCATGGTGCCCCTGGCGGCGGGCGTTGCTTTCTCGCGCGTCTATAACGGCGTCCACTATGTCAGCGATGTGCTACTGGGCGTGGCGCTAGGCGCGGGTTACGCGGCGCTGCTGGTGTGGGGGCTGGACCGCTGTTGGGGCTGGGTGGGACGGAAATGGTTTCCGCTGTGGTGGGCGCGGCTGCCGTCGCTCCTGCTCACCCACAAGCCGCCTGCGCCTCAATCGGCGGCCGGCGATCGGCGATCGGCAATCGAGCTTCACTGGCTTCGGCTGGGCTACGTCATTATCGCCGTCTTCTTCGTCGCGCGCCTCGCCTACCTCGGCAGTTCCACCATCGAGTTGAGCGAGGACGAGGCCTACCAATGGCAATGGTCTAAGCATCCGGCGCTCGCCTACTACAGCAAGCCGCCGGGCATTGCCGTCGCGCAGTGGATTGGCACGCATCTCTGGGGTGACACCGCGTTTGGCGTCCGCTTCCTCGCTCCGTGCATCACCGCGCTGATTTCCCTGCTATTGTTGCGCTTCTTCGCGCGCGAAGCTACGGCAAGGCTCGGCCTGTTCGTCATGCTCGCCGCCACCGCCACGCCGCTGCTGTCTGTCGGCGCGGTGCTGTTGACAGTAGATTGCCTGTCCGTGTTGTTTTGGACGCTGGCGATGTTGAGCGGCTGGCAGGCCGTACGCGGACAGGAGCGTGGCCTTCAAGCTGCAGAGACGTCCGACGCCACCAGTGCAATGGAACCTGGGGCCCGCGCTCCAGCTTGTAGTGGCATGAATACTGCGCTCCGGCCTTGGCTGCTCACCGGCGTGTGGCTCGGCCTCGGCTTCCTCTCCAAGAATACCAACGCCTTTCAACTCGCCTGCTTTGCCTTGTTCTTCGCGCTGTGGAAACCCGCTCGCCAAACCTTGCGCACCGCCGGCCCGTGGCTCGCGCTTGGCATCGCCGCGCTGGCCGGGCTACCGCAGCTTGTGTGGAACGCCCAGAACGGATGGGCGACCCTCGAACACTTACACAACCGCGCCGGGCTCGCGCAGGCGTGGAAGTTCACACCAAACTACCTGCTTGATTTCGTTGCCGCCGAGTTCGCGCTGCTGAATCCGGCGTTCCTTGCGCTCATCTTCACCGGTGTGCTGGCGACCTTCACCCAGCTCCGTACCAGCAACCTGCAAGCGCCGCCGGCGGCAACGGGCAGCTCGGCGGACGGCGATGGTATATCGCCGGCACGGCGGGCTGCGCTTTGCATCTTCCTCCTCTGCATGAGCGTGCCGCTGTTGCTTGGTTTCTTTCTCTACACCCTTCGCGCGCGTGTGCAACCAAACTGGATTGTGCCCGCCGTTCTCCCGCTGCTCTGCCTCGCCGCGCTTCAGGCCGATGCCGGCTGGCGACGCGGCGTGCGCTCCGTGCGCGGCTGGTTTGTCGGCGGCCTGGCCCTCGGCTTGCCACTTGTCGTCCTGCTACACGACACCAATCTCACCGGTAAATTATTTGGCCAAACTTTGCCGCCAAAACTCGACCCGCTCGTGCGCGTGCGTGGTTGGAAGGCGATGGGTGAAACTATCGAGGCCGAGCGGCAGAAGATCCTCGGCGCCGAGGGTAAACCGGTCTTTCTCATTGGCGCGCATTACGGCATCACGAGCTTGTTGTCGTTCTACATTCCCGCAGCGAAGGCTGGCGTGCCGCACGCGCCCATCGTGTTCTACCAGTCGTCCGAGAAACCGGAGAACCAATACGCTTTCTGGCCAGGCTACGCAGTGCACAGAGGGCATAACGCGATTTACGTGCAGCAGTTGAAGAAAGGCGCGCAGCCGGAGCCGCCACCCGCCCGGCTGGCCGCTGAGTTCACGCGCATCGAGGACCTCGGCACGCGGGACATCGAGTATCGCGGAAAGACCATCCACACCGTGCGGCTGCTGCTGTGCCGGGAGTTGAAGTGAGCCCGCGAATGACGCGAATGGACGCGACGGAATACCCTGGAGCGCGTGATTCGGGGGCAATTCTCTTTCCCGTGTCCGACTACGACCTCGCCGCGACACTCGATTCTGGCCAAGCCTTTCGCTGGCGCGCGGTGGACGATGCGTGGGAAGGCATCCTGGCCGGCAACTTCTTCCGCCTCCGCCAAACCACCGACGGCATCAGCGCCGAGTTGCTTGGTTCCGCCGCTTCCCAACACGGGCCCCGCACCACGCACAGCGAGCAGCTGCGCGATTATCTCCAGCTCGATGTGGACCTCGCCGCCGTCATCGCCACGTTTCCCGAAGATGCACCCATGCGGGCGGCGGTCGCGGCATGTCGCGGGCTGCGCCTGCTGCGGCAGGAGCCGTGGGAATGCCTCGTCTCCTTCATCTGCTCGTCCACGAAGCAAATTGTGCAAATCCGCCAAATCATCGCGCGGCTTTGCGAGCGGTTTGGGGAGCCCATTCCGGTAGCGGCCGAGGTGAGGAGGCTCCATTCAAATGCGGAACGCGGAGCGCAAAAGGCGAAAGGGAAGTTAGAGCCTTCTGATGTTGGCAGCGACCGGGCGTTTGCATTTCCGAGTGCGTCTCGGCTCGCAGGCGTTTCTGAAACGGAGTTGCGCGCGTGCAAGATGGGCTTCCGCGCGCCTTACGTCCTCGCGGCGGCACAGACCGTGGCCAGCGGAGGACTCGACTTAGCCCGACTCCACTTGCTGGCCACCGACGAGGCCCGCGTTAAACTCATGGAATTACCGGGTGTGGGCCGGAAAATTGCTGACTGCGTGCTGCTTTTTGCCTACGGAAAGCAAGACGCTTTTCCCGTGGACGTTTGGGTGCGACGCGCGCTGACCGAGCTGTATTTTCCGCATCGCCGGCCAACTCCACAACGCTTGGAGCGCTTCGCGAACACGCACTTCGAACCGAACGCCGGGTTTGCGCAGCAATATTTGTTTCACTATGTCCGGACGCTGAGGCCGAAGAAATGAAGTGTTCAGTTTTCCGTGTTCAGTATTCAGTGTGCTGCGGCAGGCAGCGAGAGCCGCTGCTGGCCAAGTGCTTTTTGATACTAAACACTGATTCCCGTGCTCGAAGTCACTTTCACTCCCGCCGAGTTCGCTGCGCTCCGCCAGCGCGATTTGTCCCGCACGGTCTGCGTCGTGTTCGATGTGCTGCGCGCGACCAGCTCGATGGTCACGGCGCTGGCGAATGGCGCGCGCGAAATTATTCCCGTCAGCGAAATCGCTGAGGCCGTGGCGCTGCGGGCTGCGCGGCCGGACTTGTTGCTGGCCGGCGAGCGTAATGGCATTCGCATCCTGCGCGCCCAAACGGGGAGCGTGGACTTTGACCTCGGCAATTCACCGCGCGAATTCACCCGCGAACGCGTGGGTGAGCGCAGCATCGCCATGACGACGACGAACGGAACGCGCGCTTTGCAAGCCTGTCGCAGTGCACGACGCGTGCTGGTGGGGAGTTTTCTAAATCTCAGCGTCGTGGCAAACTGGGTGGCGAGCCAACGGTTAGAAAACCTGCTCGTGGTCTGCTCCGGCACGCTCGAAGAAGCGTCCTATGAGGACGTGCTCGGAGCGGGTGCGCTATGTGACGAAGTTTGGGCCCAGTTCGCGGGCGGCCAGGTTGCGGACTCAGCGCAGGTCGCCCGGGAAATTTACCGGCAAGGAAGCGATGATCTACTCGCAGCGGTCCAGCACGCCCGGAACGCTCGCCGCCTGCTCGCGCTGCCGAACTTGCGTGATGACGTTGCGCTTTGTTTGCGACGCGACTCCGTGAACATAGTCGCTGAGATGACGGCCGCAGGCGTTGTGCGGAGCTTGTCCGACTAGGTTTGCGCTACTTTCAAAACTCCCTGCTTTTGGCGGTCGCCCGGGCCCATTACTGTTACGCGCATGAAGCTATGCCTCCTGCTTGCAGCGTTTGCCGCGGGCTTAACGGTGTCGACCAGCGCCGCTGAAATCTCCCGCCCAAACATCGTTATCATCTTCGCTGACGACCTTGGCTGGGGCGACCTCGGCTGCTACGGCCATCCGAACATTCGCACGCCGCACCTGGACCGCATGGCGGCGGAAGGGATGCGTTTCACCGAGTTTTACTCCGCCGCCGAGGTCTGCACGCCGAGCCGAGCCGCACTGCTTACGGGCCGTTACCCGATCCGGAGCGGCATGTGTCACGACCAATTCCGTGTGCTGCGAAGTCGCTCTCTTGGCCAATTACCTGACAGCGAAATCACCCTGGCCGAGGCGCTCAAGGCCAAAGGCTATGCCACCGGCTGCATCGGCAAATGGCATCTCGGCGTGCCGCAGTTCAACCCCGGAGGACACCCACGTCGGCACGGTTTTGACTTCTACTTTGGCCTGCCACACTCCAACGACATGGACCCCACGCCGGTCGCCCCGAAAGGCGCGGGCCGGCTCGCCGAGCAGAAGGCCGAGTGGTGGAACGCCCCGCTCTACCGCGACGACCAAATCATCGAGCGCCCCGCTGATCAAACCACACTGACGCACCGCTACACGGACGAGGCGGTGAAGTTCATCCGGAGCAATAAAACCAAGCCATTCTTCCTCTACTTCCCGCATACATTTCCGCACACGCCGCTATTCGCTTCAAAAAACTTCTTCGGTAAAAGCCCGCGGGGGATTTACGGCGATGTGGTGGAAGAACTCGACGCGAGCGTGGGCCGCGTGCTCGAGACGTTGCGCACGGAAAAACTCGCAGAAAATACGCTCGTCTTCTTCACCAGCGACAACGGCCCGTGGCTCATCATGAACCAGCAGGGTGGCTCAGCGGGCTTATTGCGGGAGGGCAAAGGTTCGACGTGGGAAGGCGGGATGCGCGTGCCGGGCATCGCGTGGTGGCCAGGGAGAATTAAGCCCACCGTCCAACGCACAATGGCTTGCACGATGGACCTCTTCACCACGAGCCTGAAGCTCGCCGGCGCGCAAATGCCGGCGGACCGTCCTATTGACGGCCTCGACATCCGTCCGCTGCTTTTCGGCACGGGCACGGTGCAGCGCGATGCTTATTTCTTTTACCGCGGCACGCGCCTGATGGCCGCGCGCGTGGGCGATTTCAAGGCGCATTTCATGACACAGGCCGCCTACGGCCAGCCCAAGCACGAGGACCACAACCCGCCGCTGCTTTTCAATCTCAAGGTGGATGCTAGTGAAACCTTTAACGTGACCACTAACCACCCAGCGGTGCTCGCGCAAATCACTGCGGCCGTCGATAAGCACAAGGCTGCGCTCCAGCCCGCCGCTAGCCAACTTATCGAAGTGGAGCCGCTACCGGAAAAAAAGTGAGCTGTCGCGTAAAACCCATAACCAAGACAAAATCTGGTCTGAAACGCCGGAACTTTTTCAACCAGCAAGACCGTTGCGCGGCAGGAGGCGAAGTTTAACCGGTGGCATCCTCGTGCCGTTCCTTGCGCGGTGGCCGGGAAAGATCACGGCGAGCATGTCCAGTGCGACGTGCAAGGACGCAAAGCGACATTAGTAAGCGCGCGGGTTTCCCAAAGGCTTGGCCCGGCGGCTCGTGCTGACTACGCTCACCCGGTGAAACTGATTTCTTGGAACGTCAATGGCCTGCGCGCGGTGTTGAGGAAGAACTTCCTCGACTACCTGGCCGAAGAAAATCCCGAGGTGCTTTGCCTGCAGGAAACCAAATGCACACCGGACGACGTCGAGCAGCTTTGGCCGGCGAGTTACACGACGTATTGGAACTGTGCCGAGAAGAAGGGTTACAGCGGCACGGCCATCTTCACCAAGGAGCGACCCGTGCGCGTGACGAATCATCTCGGCATCGCCGAGCACGACCGCGAGGGGCGCGTCATCACCGCCGAGTTCCCCGGCTTCTTTCTCGTGAATGTCTATGTGCCCAATTCCAAGCGCGAGCTGACGCGCCTGCCTTATCGCCAGCTTTGGGACCGGGACTTCCTTGCGTATCTCAAGAGGCTGGAGCGGAAGAAGCCCGTGGTCTGGTGCGGCGACTTGAACGTGGCGCACACGGAAATCGATCTGGCGAATCCGAAGGCCAACGTGAAGAACCACGGGTTCACGCCCGAGGAACGCGCGGGCTTTGACGCCTTCGTGCAGGCGGGTTTTGTGGACACGTTCCGCGAGTTCGAGCAGGGCGGCGGGCACTATACTTGGTGGAGCCCGATGGGCGGCACACGCGCGCGGAACGTGGGCTGGCGGCTGGATTACTTCCTTCTCAGCGCGGCGTTGCGGCCGCAGCTGAAGGCCGCGTTCATTCGCCCCAAGGTCATGGGCAGCGACCATTGCCCCGTGGGCATCGAACTGAAGTAGTGCGGGCCGCGATTGGTCATCGCCGTCCGTGGCATCCGGCTCTCACGTCTGGCTGGCCCTCGCACCCAAAGGCGTGCCGCGTGGGACCGGTCCCACCGCGAACAACCCCATGCTATGAATGGCACTGGGCGC
>VHDH01000085.1 GCA_016871445.1 Verrucomicrobiota bacterium
CCAAAGCCGACGCTCCCAAGACCGAAGCCCCGAAGTCCGGCGCGGATGCGAAGACCGCCGCGAAGCCCTACCCGCTCGACGTCTGCATCGTCGCCGGCGAGAAGCTCGGCTCGATGGGCAAGCCGCACGTCATCGTGCACGAGGGCCAGGAAGTTAAGTTCTGCTGCTCCGGTTGCGAACCTGACTTCAAGAAAGAGCCAGCCAAGTTCCTCGCGAAGCTGGCAGCAAAGAAGTGACTTCTTCGTATCGACACGCCGCATCGCTAACTAGCCGTGATTAACCGCCTCATCGAATGGTCTTTGCGGAATCGCTTTCTGGTGGTGTGCGGCGTGTTCTTCCTCATCGCTTTCGGCACGCGCGCGCTGTTCCGCACGCCGGTGGATGCGATTCCTGACCTGTCTGAGAACCAGGTCATCGTGTTCGCGGACTGGGCGGGGCGGTCGCCTCAGGAGGTCGAGGACCAAGTCACGTATCCCCTGTCAGTGGGGCTGCAAGGGCTGGCGGGCGTGAAGACGGTGCGCGCGAACTCAATGTTCGGCTTCTCGATATTGACCATCATCTTCGGGGAGAAGGTGGACAATTACTTTGCTCGCACGCGCGTGCTCGAGCGGCTGAACTTGCTCACCGCGCAACTGCCCGTCGGCGTCGTTCCTCAGCTTGGCCCGGACGCCACGGGCCTTGGGTGGGTCTATCAGTACTACCTCCACGTTGACCCGCAGCTTGATAGTGCTTCGACGCTCACAAATGCAGCTGCTGCATTCCGCACTTCGCCTGCCTCAGGTTACGACCTCGGCCAGCTCCGCGCCCTCCAAGATTGGTTCATCCGCTACCAGCTCAACGCGGTGCAGGGCGTCGCGGAAGTTGCGAGTATTGGTGGCTTTGTGCGGCAGTATCAAATTGAGGTCAGCTCGCTGAAGATGCGCGCTCGCAAGGTCACGCTGAAAGACGTCATGGATGCGGTAGGCGCGAGCAACCTCAACGTCGGCGGCAAGGTCATCGAGGAGAACGGCATGGAATTCGTCGTGCGCGGGCTCGGCTTGGTGAAGTCGCTCGCGGACTTGGAGAACATCGTCCTGATGGAGCGCGGCGGTGTGCCAATCTACCTCAAGGAAGTGGCCACCGTGCAAATCGGCGGCGACTTCCGGCGCGGCACGCTGGACGTGGACGGCCGCGAAGTGGTCGGCGGCATCGTCGTCATGCGCAATGGCGAGAACGCCCTCGCGACCATCAACCGCGTGAAGGAAAAAATCCGTGCCATCCAGCCGAGCCTTCCGCCGGGCGTGACCATCAAGTCGTTCTACGACCGCGCGGAACTTATCGAGCGCACCATCGACACGCTCAAGCATGCGCTCGCCGAGGAAATCCTCCTCGTCACGCTCGCGCACATCATTTTCCTCTGGCACTTCCGCAGCATCCTCATCGTCACCGTGCCGCTGCCGCTCTCGATTCTCGTGTCGTTCATCCTCATGGAACGGTTCGGCATCAGCTCGAACATCATGTCGCTCTCCGGCATCGCCATCGCCATCGGCGTGCTCGTGGACGCGGGCATCGTAATGACGGAGAACGTGATTCGGCACTGCGAGCGGGCGGAGGAGGAGAAGGGGAGGAAGTGTTCAGTAGCCAGTGTTCAGTCATCAGTTGCCGCTGGCACAGCGAACGCGCCGAGTGCAACCAACGCTTCTACCTCCCTCGCTCCCACCGGGGGAGAGAGCCGGGCTGAGGGGGCAAACGCCACGCCACCAACCACCGCTTCCACACTCCCCGCCGCCCCACTGAATACTGTCTCACTGAAAACTGAAAACTCCCCCCGCCTCACCGCCGAGGAAACCTGGGCCGTCGTCCTCACCTCCGCGCAACAAGTCGGTCGCCCCATCTTCTTCGCGATGGTCATCATCATCCTCGCGTTCCTGCCGGTGTTCGCGCTGTCGGGGCAGGAGGGCAAGCTCTTCCACCCGCTCGCGTTCACGAAGACCTTCGCGATGATTGGCTCGACCCTTCTCGCCGTGACCATTGTTCCAGCGTTGTGCTCGTTCCTCGTGCGCGGGCCGTTTCATTCGGAGGACCGCAACTGGGTCATGCGCGTGCTGTTGGCGATTTACGACCCTATGCTCGACCTTGCGTTACGCTGGCGAAAAACGGTAATGGCCGGTGCAGCGTTGTTGCTCACCATTGCGCTCGCGGTAGCCTTCGGTGCTCCGCGTGAGTGGGTGCAACGCATTGAAAGGGCCGGCCACCCGAAATTGGCTCGTGCCTTCACCGGCTTTGGCAAGGACTTCATGCCCACGCTTAACGAAGGGTCGTTGCTCTTTATGCCCGTGCTGCTGCCGAGCACTTCACTCACCGAAGTAAAGCGCGTCATGTCGTGGCAGGACCGCGTCATCTGCAGCCTGCCAGAGGTGGAGAGCGTTGGCGGCAAGCTGGGCCGGTCGGAAACTGCCACTGATCCTGCGCCTGTCGAGATGATTGAGACCACCATCATGCTCAAGCCCGAGTGGCTGCCCACCAATCGCACCTACCTCGGCTTCATCAAGATTCCCACCGTCTATCGCAACCCCGCGTGGCGCGCTGGCTCGACCAAGGAAACGCTCATCGCCGAACTCACCGAGAAACTCGCGAATGTTCCCGGCTATGTGCCCGGCTTTTTGCAGCCCATCGAGAATCGCATCCTAATGCTCTCCACCGGCATCCGCGCGCAGCTCGGCGTGAAGATTCTCGGCGGCTCGCTGGACGAGTTGCAAAAAAAGGCTTTTGAGGTCGAACGCATTGTACGCCAAGTGCCGGGTGCCGCGGGTGTCGCGCCCAGCCGCGTGCAAGGCAAGCCGTATCTCGAAGTCGAGGTGAACCGCGTGGCGATGGCGCGCTTCGGACTGCGCGCGCAGGACGTGCTCGACGCCGTCGAGACCGGCCTGGGCGGCAAAGTGATGAGCACCACCTATCAGGCCGCCGAGCGCGTGGACCCGCGCGAGCGCACCGGCATCCAAGTGCGTTTGCAGCGCGACGAACGCGACGACCTCGAACGCCTCGGGGACGTGCTCGTGGCCGCGCCCGGCGGGAAGCACATTCCGCTCGGGCAGCTCGCGACCATTCGCCGCGCGACCGGCCCGAGCGAGATTGCCAGCGAGAACGGCCGCCTCCGCGTCTTCGTGCAGGCGAACGTGCAGGACCGTGACCTCACCAGCTTTGTCGAGGACGTGAAACGTCGCGTGGAAAAAGAAATCACCCCCACGCTCCCGCCCGGCATGACCATCGAATACAGCGGCGAATATGAGAACCTCGTGCGCGCGCAGCAGACGCTTTATTACATCTTCCCGGCGACACTGCTCATTATCTTCCTGCTGCTCTACATGGTTTATCGCTCAGCGAAGGAGGCGGCGCACGTCATCCTCGCCGTGCCGTTCGCGCTGACGGGCGGCGTCTTCCTGCAATACCTGCTGGGCTACAACTTCAGCGTGAGCGTGTGGGTGGGCTACATCGCGCTCTTCGGCACCGCCATCCAGACCGGCGTGGTGATGGTGGTGTATCTCGAGGAAATGGTGGGGAAGAAACAAGCCGAGCGCGCCGCTGCCGGTGCACCTTTCACACGCGACGACCTCCTGCAAGCCATCAAGGACGGCGCGCGCCTGCGCCTGCGCCCGAAGGTGATGACCGTGGCGACCATCGTGGCGAGTCTGCTGCCCATCATGTGGAGCCACCGCCCTGGCAGTGAGGTGATGCAGCCGCTTGCGACCCCCGTCATCGGCGGCATGGTGAGCAGCCTTTTACACATTCTCGTGGTCACGCCGGTAATCTTTGCCATATTACGGGAGCGGGATTTGCGGCGTGTGCCGGCGGGCGTTTCTTAAGCCCTCGTCTCCCAACGCATCGGGTTGACCGCTGCAGCTGCTGCCCGCATCGTTTGGCGAAAGCATGGTTGAACAGAAGTGTCACGACGACACGCTCTCACAAGAGTTGGATCAGCTGGTCAAATTATTGATGGCTAACCAGCTATTGGCCTCAAACTACCTCCTAAAAGATATCGGTGGATGTGGACTGGATCTCTTCGCTCTGGCGGTAAACATGGGGGTAGGATGGTGCGCTTAGTCGGAGCGGCATTTTCTTATCCATGGCCACGGCTGCGTATTTCATCGGCATCCTCCACAAATTAAAGTGTTGTCACTGCGGCACGCGTAACACCTCTTCACCATTTAGACAGGATGAAATTCCAATGGTCCATTGCTCCCGCGCAGCCCTTGCTAGCTGCTAAATTGGCTGGTCAACTCGGCATCTCGCCCTTGCTCGCGCAATGTCTCCTCAACCGCGGCCATAGTGAGCCGGACGCCCTTGCGCATTTCCTTGAACCGCGCTTGCGCAATCTCGCCGACCCGTTCGCGCTGCCCAACATGGCCGCCGCTGTAGAGCGGCTCTTTGTTGCGCGTGAGCGCGCCGAGCCATTGGTCATTTTTGGGGACTATGACGTAGATGGCGTGACGTCCACGGCGTTGCTGCTTGAAGTGCTCCGTGCGCTTGGCTGGCGCGTGGATTTCTACCTACCGCACCGGATGGACGAAGGTTACGGCCTCAGCCGCGACGGCTTGCAAAACTGCCTGGAGAAGTTTTCCGCCACCAAACTATTGCTCGCCGTGGATTGCGGCTCAACGGCGGTGGATACCATCGCGTGGCTAAATTCGCGTGGGGTGGATGTGCTAGTGCTGGATCACCATCAAGTCTCCGATCCGCTACCAGCCGCATGTGCATTGGTGAACCCGCGGCTTTCTGCGCTTCCCGCTAGTCAATCACCGTCGGCTAACGGTTACACTGAATTTTGTTCTGCCGGCCTTGCCTTCAAGCTCGCTCATGCACTCGTGAAGCACGGCCGTGACCATCAACTCGCCGAATTCCAGGCTTTTGACTTACGCCCATTACTTGACCTAGTTGCGCTTGGTACCATCGCTGACCTCGTGCCGCTAACAGGTGAGAACCGCATTCTCGTCACCGCTGGGTTAGAGCGGCTCAACGCGACGCGGCGGCCGGGCTTACTCGCGCTAAAGTCGGTGGCGGGAATCGAGCGCGTCATTGGCACTCACGAAGTCGGCTTTCAGTTTGGTCCGCGTCTCAATGCCGCCGGGCGTTTGGAGAATGCTGCCGAGGCCCTGCAGCTTTTGCTCGCGCCCGATTTCACCGCCGCCGAGCCAATCGCTCGTGCGCTCGACAGCCGCAACCGCGAGCGTCAGCAGATCGAGCGCGCCATCACCAATGAAGTTATCGGCGCGGTACGGTCGCGCTTCGACCCAGCGCGCGACTTCGTCATCGTCGAAGGGCAGTTGTTGTGGCACATCGGCGTGGTAGGCATTGTCGCGTCCCGCGTGCTAAAAGAGTTTTATCGGCCCACATTTATTCTTGGCGGCGATGCCGGGCAATGGCGCGGCTCAGGCCGGAGTATTGAGGGCTTCGACCTCGCCGCTGCGCTGCGAGAGTGTGACGATCTTTTGTCACGCCATGGCGGACACGCGATGGCCGCTGGCGTAACCATCGAGCCGATGAACGTCGGCCCGTTTCGCGAGCGCCTCAACGCCATCGCCCGCCGCACGCTGCGCCCTGAGCAACTCCAGCCCTCGCTCAAGCTCGATGCCGAAGTCTGCTTACGCGACCTGACCATGGAGCGAATAACAGAACTGGAACGGCTCGCGCCCAGCGGCATGAGCAATCCCCCGTTTCAATTCAGTGCTGGGGGCCTGCGCCTGCACCGCCCGCCGCTGCGGATGGGCAAGGAGCAGCAACACCTGAAACTGCACGTCACCGACGGCAACGACGTGCTTGAGGCTGTGTGGTGGAATGTCCCCAAAAACTTCACGCCGCCCGCCCGCTTTGCGCTTGCCTTCACTGCCGAGGTGAACGAATTCCGGGGCGGCCGCACCGTGCAACTTAAGGTGGCGGACCTGCGCGCGGAGTAGGTCGGCCGCCAGTTCGCGCTTTGCGCCTTGCTCCACCTCCCGCACTCTCCGCTCATGCTTGATTTGACCCGTGATCCATCCACCGATCCGCTCCGCGTCTACCGCTACCGCGACGGCATTTACGCCGTGGACCTGCTCAACGCCGCTGTCGTCCACCTCGATTTTTTCACCTGGCTGGCCGCGCATCCATCGGACGCGGCTACGATCTGTCGCGAGCTTCAACTCGCCACAAGGCCGGTGGATGTGATGCTTACCCTGTTCAAGGCGAACGGCTTTGTTCGTGAGACCAGCGGCGTTCATTACGTTACCGATGTCGCACGTGAGCATCTCGTGAAAGGCTCGCCCTGGTTTCTCGGTCCTTACTTCGGTTCGCTCAGGGATCGACCCGTAACGCTAGACATGCTTAAGGTTTTGCGCACCGATAAGCCCGCGAATTGGGGCAGCTCCAAGTCCGAAAAAGAATGGAGCAAGGCTATGGAGGAGGAAGACTTTGCCCGGCGCTTCACGGCGGCGATGGATTGCCGCGGCATCTACCTCGGGCGTGCCGTCGCGAAGGCGCTCCAGCCTGGCGGACGCACGCGGCTGCTGGATATCGCGGGCGGCTCGGGCATCTATGCGTGTGCCATTGCGGCGGGTCATCCCGACGTCCGCGCGACCGTCCTCGAGAAGCCACCGGTGGACATCGTAGCAGTCAAGCACATCGCAGAGCGTGGTTTCACAGCCCGCGTAAACGTCCGGCCCGGTGATATGTTCAGTGAACCACTTCCGACGGGCTACGATATGCACCTATTCTCGAATGTTTTGCACGACTGGGACGCACCCGTGGTGAGGCGACTGCTGGAAAAGTCTTGTGCTGCATTGCCGTCGGGCGGGTTGCTTGTCATCCATGACATGCACCTCAACGCGGAGAAGACCGGGCCGTTACCCGTGGCAGAGTATTCCGTCATCCTTATGCACTCGACCGAGGGAAAATGTTACTCGTTAGGCGAGTTGGCGGAGTTGTTCGTGCAAGTGGGCTTCCACGACCTGACTTACACCCCCACCGCCGCTGACCGCAGCCTCGTCACGGCCAAGAAGTTGTGACCCGCCCGGTTAGGGGACCATATTTGTAAAACGGCAAGGTTTGACAGTGTCGGTCTGAAGACTTGGTCAGTCAGCAGGTAGTTTCAAGGTGAAGAGATGGGAAAAGCCACCTCACCTCTGGCGACCTTACTTCGGGCGGACGGGAGCTGGCGTTCCCGGGTTGACCAGCGCACCGGCGGGGGCTGTGGCGTTGAGCTGCGAAATGACCTCTTCAGTGAGGTCGGGTAGGTTGACATTGAAAAGCAGGATGGGGGTCCCGGCGGCACTCTCAGCGGCGCTATCGAGCACGGCGGCGTAACCAGCGGTTTTGGCTTTCTTATTAACCAAGTCGCGAATCTCAACCACGATCTTGTCGCGCATGTTGCGCTGTTGCTCGCCGAGTTGGGCGCGAGCGCCTTGGTCAAACTGACGAATGCTTTGCTCAATTTCTTGCAGTTCGCGGAGCTTGGTCTCGGCAGACTTTTTGCGGCGGTCGCGCTCCTCGAGCGAAACGGTGGAGTCGGTTGAGCTGTCGACCAGTTTCTTATATTCGTCGCCGGATTTCTTGAGATCGTCGATCATGTCTTTGCGTTTCTTGTCTAGTTCGCCGGCGCGTTCCTTGAGGTTTAGATCGGCTTGCTTGGTTTTCCAATAGCCGTCAAAGACCTTCTTGAGATCTACGATGGCGATGCGGTCAGCGGCCTGAGCTGTGAGGCCGAACCAAGCGACGGCTACCACGCCGATGAGCAATCGCAGCTGGGTTGGTTTGAGAATTGAGGCACGGAAATGAAGCATAACGATATGGGTTTAGTTCGATGGCGTTTGTTCGGCGCAGCTCAGAAATCGCGCGTGAAGCCCACGTCGAAGTTAAAGCGGCCGCTTTTGTTTTGGAAGCGGTCTGCCGTTAAGGGAATGCCGTAATCGAGTCGCAGCGGGCCGAGGTTAGGAATATTGATGCGCAGCCCAAAGCCTACGTTGTCTTGGTAGAAGGTCTCCCCGCGCGCTTTGTTCGGGTTGAAGCTAAAGGACGAGCTATAAACGTTACCGACGTCATAATATAGCGCGAAGCGCAGTCGCTCTATCAGCGGAAGAGAATATTCGATCGATCCGAACCAGTAAGTGTTGCCGCCGATTGGTTCGGCAAGCGAGTCGCGCGGCGAAACGTCGCTGAAGCGGTAGCCGCGCATCGTGCGCGGGCCACCGAGGAAGTAGCGATTGAAGAGCGTGATGCGGTCGCCCCCGAAGCCCTGAATAGAGCCGGCTCGGCCAATTAGCTCCCAAACATGGCCTGACCAGAAGCCCGGTAGGTATTGTGAGCCGCGCACTTCAAGTCGGTAGAAATCTGTTTCGCCGCCTAGCGGTCCACCCGCTAACTCAGAAATGAACTCGACGCGCTGACCACCCGTGGGCACCAGACCGCCGGTACGGGTGTCATACACCAGCCCAGCGCTAATTTTTGAAACGATTTGCGTGCCGTCTTCGGCCCTCAACTCTGGCGAAGCAGCAGGGCTTACATTGCTGATGCCAACATCCTCAATTGTGTAACCTACGTTGCCGCGGATAAAATCGGTCCACAAGGCCTTCTCTAAGCCGAGTCTCATGCCGGTCTGTACCTGATCGTAAAGCGCACTTTGGAAGGCGGTATTTCGGTGGTACAGGTCTACGCTAAACGCGAGCTTGCGGTCGAGGAACCATGGCTCGACGAAGCTCAAAAGGTAGTCCTGCCGCTGTGAGCCATAGCTGGCGCGCAGGCGCATTTTCTGGCCGCCGCCGGTGAACCAAGGTGGCTTGAACAAGTCGAAGTTACCCTGGCTTACCTCAACGAAGCCTACCACGCTTTCAATTGAGCTGAAGCCTGCGCCCATGCTCATGTTGCCAGTGTTTTTCTCTTCGACGGATATGACGAGATTTTTACGGTCGCGTACCTCGGTCGGCTCTGGCTGCGCGTCCACTTTCTCGAAGTAATTGAGATTCTCGAGCCGTTGCTTGGACAGGCGCACGCGCACCATATCGAACGTCTCGCCCGGCGAGATAGCTAACTCGCGGCGGAGCACTTTGTCCTTGGTCTTTACGTTGCCCTTAATTTCAATCTTCTCGACTAGGGACTTGTCGTTTTCGGCCACTTGGTATGTTACGTCCATTTTGCCCGTCTCGGTGTTGGGCGTGCGGACGGCGTTGACGCGAGCATCAATGTACCCCTTGGAGCTGTAGAAATCGCGTAGCGTTTCCACGTCCTTCCGCTGCCCGTCGGGCGTAAAGGTCTGGCCCGTGGTCATGCGGAGATCGCGCTCCAACTCTGGCGTAGAAAATATAGCATTGCCCTTAACAGCAACGTTTCCAACCTTATATGGCTTACCCTCGAAGAGCTGCAACGTGATGACCATGCGGTCGGGTCGGGGATACTTGAACGTCACTTCCTTGATCTCGAAGTCCAGATAGCCCTTGTTCCGGTAGAAGTCAGCCAGCCGTTCGCGGTCGTCTTCGAACTGGTCATCCTTGAACTTGTCCGAGCCGGTGAGCCAGGAGAACATCCACTTCTGCTTGGTCTTCAGTTGCTGGGCCAGCTCTTTCTCGGAAAAGGCCGCCGCGCCCACAAATTGTATCTCTGCGATTTTGACTTTGGGAGCCTCGGTGATCTCGAAGGTAACCGTGCCCCGCCCAGCGTTTTCATTAATATTGAGCTTATATTCCGCCTTCGTGCGTTGGTAACCGGCCTTCTGGTATTTGGTTTGGATTTTTTGTGCGTCGGCGAAGAGCTTACGCTCGTCCAGCGGCTGGCCAACCTTGGAGGTCAGCTCTTGCTGTAACTTGCTGCTTCTAAACTTTGTGTTACCCGCAAACTGCACCTCCGTTAGCAGTGGTTTACCCTGTACCACATAAGTGAGCTTCACGCCGCCGTCCACGCGCTCCTCGGCCACGCGAATATTGTAGAAATAGCCCGTGTTGTAGAGGTTCCGCACATCGTCATCTACGTTGTTTTTCAACAGCGGATCGCCCACTTTCACACGCAGGTTGGCGCGAATTAATTCGTCGCTGGCTGCGGCGGGACCGACGTGCCGGACCTCGATCTGCTGCACGCGTGGAGCGGCCACCTGCGCGTGCGACTGTGACTGGGGCACCCAGTAGATGAGTAGCGCAAGTAGGACAGAATAACGGCGAAGCAAAGATTTCATGGTGCGATCAACTTAAGTGCTACGATAAAACCATAGCTGGGCGCCGATGAACACTGATTTTTCAAAGTCAGGCCCGGGACACGATTTGTTTTCCCATTGTTTGCCGCGGAGTCATCGGATCGCAGAGTTGATCCAATAAGCCTTCTACCTCCCGCCAGCCCCCGAAGAGGTGGAAGGTAAGTCAGCACTCGAAGGGTAGTGGCTCTCCAGTCAGCTAGGAAGGCCCGGGCCAATCACTAAATGGAACCCTTTCTAGAAACTGAGCTATGCCCCGCTTGTATTGACTTAAATGGAAGTGGCGACGTGGGTGCTGCGAATCAGCTTGCCCGCTCTCTGAATCCTCGCAAGATGCTCTCCAATGAACGTGTGAACGGTGCATACACACGAGCAGATTTTGCGACGCATTCAGTGCGGTTGGCTCTGCTGGCTAGTAATATGTTATCTTGTGACGTCGAATGGTTCGACAGGTGGCGGTAAAGAATCAGTTTTGGATTTTCTAAACGCTGCGCGAGGAATCACAAACAAGGGTTGGAGAGGTGGCTGAGTGGTTTAAGGCACACGCCTGGAAAGCGTGCGTGGGTAACACCACCGGGGGTTCGAATCCCCCCCTCTCCGCCATTCCTCACGATACCCCTGTAAACATTGGTGATTCTCTTATTTTGGCGCTTTCAATAATCTCTGAGTAAGAATCGGGTTCAGAATGTAAACGCCAATATCGAAGTTCATTCAGCCCCTTTTGACCGCAGCGCCCGAGAGTTCCTACCTCAACGGCGCCATCATCCCCGTGGATGGCGGCTGGCTCGCCGGATACAGCCGGGATTTTTGAATTGAAACCATGAAGGCAGAGCGGTTCGGCTAGGCATCCGTCCGATCACAGGTCAAGAAACTTGCCTACGCCGAGCGAACTTCAAATCACCTTCTATTACTTCCGCTACCGCCCGAAACTGCTGCCCGCATCATGAAACACACCACGCACCTCCAAATCCTTGTCACGGTCCTAGCCACCGCACTGACCCCGGGCGCCTTTGCCGCGGAACCCGCCAAGACCAGCTACTACCTCATCGGCAACTCGCTCACCTGGGACACCGTGCCGGGTCAGCTGTCCGGTGACGTGCAATGGCACGTGGATTGTGGCGTGCATCTGCGCCACATCTACAACAACCCGGGCAAACCCTGCGTGACTAATTCCACCCTCTGGCCGACCGCCCTGCGCAACAAACAATATGAGGTGGTCTCCGTGCAACCCCACTACGGCTCAACCCTGGCGCAGGATGTGGAAGCCATCTCCGAGTGGATGAAACTGCAGCCCAAGGCCGTCTTCGTCATTCACTCCGGCTGGGCTCGTCATGCCCAGCGCGAGGACGAGTTCGCCAGCCTCGCCGCGCCGGACCAGATGACCCACAGTCCCGGCTACCTTCGCGCCCTGATGGCCGAACTCCGCCGCCTCCATCCCGGCCGCGAACTCCGCC
Organism: Verrucomicrobiota bacterium; assembly: GCA_016871445.1. Taxonomy (GTDB): domain Bacteria; phylum Verrucomicrobiota; class Verrucomicrobiia; order Limisphaerales; family SXTU01; genus SXTU01. The sequence continues at coordinate 11,635 of VHDH01000085.1, forward strand.
AGACCTTCGCCCAGAACCTCCTGGCCCAGATCGCCAGCGACATCGCTGCTGGAGCCGCCCCCGTCAAGGCGGTCGTGGACTTGTATCGCGACGAAATCCACCTCAAGGCCGAGAGCGGAAAATATCTCATGCACAACGCCATGCGGCTCGCGATGGGCCAACCGCCCTCGGCCGCCGGATTCGACAAGATTGAACCCGCGATGAAGCGCTACCTCGACGGCGTGCTCGCCCAGCTCAAAACGGCCACCGCGGACAAGGCTTTACTGACGCAAATTCTCGCCCCCACCACCGCAGACCGCGCCTCACTCATCGCCAAGATTTCGGACCCGGTCCTGCAAGGCAAACTCAAGGCGCTCCTGCCCGAAATCATCCGGGCCGCGCAAGCCCGACCCGAAACCCTCGCCCTCGAGGCCGACATCAAGGAAATCGGCGGCAAACTCATCTGCACCCCGTCCGCCCCCCAATGGCTTTACCTGGCGACCGGCGACACCGGGACCGAGATTTTCGACGTCCCCACCGCCGTAGATCTCTACAACGGCAACAACCCGCTCAAGGGCAAGGGCGGCCGCAACGAGCGCGTCACCGATGCCTGGCTCAAGTGCCTCGCCAACGTCACTAGCCTGCGCAAAATCGACCTCGCCAATTGCGCCATTCAAGGCCCTGGCCTCGAACATCTCAGCCGGCTCACCGGGCTTCGCGAACTCAACCTGACCCTCACGCCCGTCAATGATGACGGCCTGAAGCATCTTGCGGGGCTGAAGGAATTGCGATCCCTCGGGCTGGCCTCCACCCAATGCACCGGCACCGGCTTCGCCCACCTCAAGGCCCTGCGCCAGCTCGAGAACGTGAACTTCCACTTCACGCCGCTGAACGACGCCGGCCTCGCTGCGATCGCCGAAGTGCCCATCTCCGACCGCCTCTGGTTTGCGCACAGCAAGTTCACCGACGCCGGAGCCGTCAGCCTCGCCCGGCAAACCCGGCTCAAACGTTGCGGCATGGGCAGCACCGACAAATCCAGCTCCGGCGAGGCCGTGGCCGCCCTGGTCAAACTGCCGCTCGAAGACCTCGCCCTGCTCGACAACCAAGCCACCGCCGCCGGACTCGCTCATGCCGCCAAAATCACCACTCTCCGCAAACTCGATGCCTCCCACGCGCCCACGGTGGGCAATGACACGCTCAAGCTCATCGCCCAAATGCCCGCCCTCGAAGAATTCAAACTTGGCAGTGCTCAGGTGGACGACGAAGGCCTGCAGGCGCTGGCCGCCGCCAAGGCCCTCAAGAAACTCTCGTTGAGCGGCCTGAAAAAAGTCACCCCCGGCGGCATCGAACGCCTCAAACAATCCCGCCCCGGGCTCGTCATTGATGTAAAATAACCCGGACCGTCAACCGCATTCGGCTGGCGCACAAATGCTCACGCTGATGCAAACTTCCGCATTCATCTCCACGCGCCTGCGCCTGCTGCTGGCCGGAGGCATTGCCGTTTCTTCCGCAAGCGCGCCGTGCGGCATGCAGACCGCGATTTGCTCATGCTGCTGAAAATGGGCGCACTGTTGCGCCGTTTTTGGTCAGAATAAAATTCAGAATGTCGCCAAGCCGTTTTGAGCAATGCCAAAGCTGTAACTCATTGAAAATCAACGTCAGCGTTT
>VHDH01000086.1 GCA_016871445.1 Verrucomicrobiota bacterium
GCCGGCCCCGATGGCGTGCACAAGACCGTGCTCGTCATCCTCCCCGTGGTGTTGGGACTGCTCATCGGCGCGGGCTTCGCGGCCGGCCTGTTCCTCATCCCCCTCAACGCTGCGCTCCAAGCAGAGTCCGACCCCAACAAGCTGGGCAAGACCATTGCCGTCCAAAACTTCTGCGACAACCTCGGCATGGTCATCGCGGGCCTGCTGGTCTTCGTCTGCGTGAAGGCCAGCTTCTCCGCGTCCCAAGTCTTTCTTGTCCTCGCCGTCATGGTCGCCACCGCGCTCGCCTGGCTGAAATTCCCTCCTCAGAAACCCACGGCTTCCAATCCTAACTCTTAATCCTAATCTCACTCCTAATCCTTCTCCCTCTCCCGTTTTCATGAACTCCCTCCTCCGCCTACTCGTCCGGCTCCTCTTCCGCTTTCGCGCCTTCAACGAAGGTGCGCTGAACACCCCGGGCCCTGTCCTCCTCATTCCCAACCACACGTCGTGGCTTGACTGGCTCTTCGTCGGCGTCTGCCTCGATGACTCATGGAAGTTCGTCACCTCCGCCACCACGGCGGAGCAGTCTTGGCTGCATCGGTTTGTCATGAGGAACCGCAGGACCTTTCCCATCGACAACGCTAGCCCCTATGCCGTGAAGCACATGGCGGAATTCCTTTCCAAGGGCGGCAAACTGGTCTTGTTCGCCGAGGGCCGGCTCTCACGCACCGGGACCTTGATGAAGCTCTTCGATGGCACGGGCTTCCTCATTCACAAGACCCACGCCAAAGTCATCACCGCCTACCTGCGCGGAGCCAGCCGCCTGCCCTTCTCTCCGAACCACGGCTGGAAACGCTGCTTCCCCACGGTCACCGCCCACTTCAGCGACGCCCTGTCGGCTCCCCACCAAGAGCATCTCAGCACCGCGCAAAGCCGCTCGCTCTTCACCCGCTGGCTCCGCGACCAAATGGTCCGTCAGCAGTTCGACACTGAAATGGCCTTCGGCCCCATGAGCCTGCCAGCGGCTATTGCCGAAACTGCTGCCGCGCAGCCGGGCAAGGTCATCCTCGAAGACGCCACGCTCACCGAGCTCACGTATCGCAAGCTCTTCATCGGCGCGAAGCTCATGGGCGACCGCCTCGCCCCGCAATGCTCCGGCGCGCCGCGCGTCGGCGTCATGCTGCCCAACGTCAACGCCACCCCCGTCGTCCTCCTGGCCCTGTGGCAGCTGGGCAAAGTCCCCGCCATCCTGAACTTCTCCACGGGCACGCCCACCATGCTCGCCTGCGCGGAACTAGCGGGCCTGAAACACATCATCACCTCCCGCGCCTTCCTCAAACGCTTCAAGCTCGACCCCGCCCCCTTCGAGCAAGCCGGCCTCAAGCTCCTCTACCTCGAAGACCTCCGCGCCACCATCAGCAGCGTCGCGCGGATCCTCGCCCTAGCCAGCAGCTATTTTCCTCAATCCCCATCGCCTTTTGCCGACTCCCTCGGCACGGCGGTGATCCTATTTACCAGCGGCTCCGAGGGCATCCCCAAAGGCGTCGAGCTCTCACACCGCAACCTCCTCGCCAACACCCGACAGATGCTCGCCATCTGCGACCTCCGCGACGACGAACGCTTCTTCAACGCCATGCCCATGTTCCATAGTTTCGGCCTCCTTGCCGGAACCATCTTGCCGCTGGTGCGGGGTAACTACATCTTCATCTACCCCAGCCCGCTCCACTACCGCGTCGTGCCCACCGTTTTCTACGACAAGGATTGCACGGTGCTCTTTGGTACCAACACCTTCCTCGGCGGCTATGGCCGGAAGGCACATCCCTACGATTTCCGCTCGCTGCGCTATCTGTTTGCTGGGGCGGAGAAACTCCAGTCAGCGACGGCTGAGTTGTGGGCACAGAAATTTGGCGTCCGCATCTTGGAAGGCTATGGCGCGACTGAGTGCAGCCCCTGCCTCAGCGCGACCACTCCCTTGGAGCCCAACCACGGCACCGCCGGCCGATTCCTCCCCGGTATAGAGTGGAAACTGGAGCCAGTGGACGGAGTAGCTGATGCCGGCCGCCTCTTCGTGCGCGGCCCCAATATCATGAAGGGTTACCTCAACGCTGATGCTAATGCCAAATTCCACTCCGGCGGCGGCTGGTATGACACCGGCGACATCGTCAGCGTGGACGCCGAAGGCTTCGTGAGCATCCGGGGCCGCATGAAACGCTTCGCCAAGATTAGCGGCGAAATGGTCAGCCTCACCGCCGTCGAGGACGCCCTGGCCGGGGCCTTCCCGCACTACGGCCTCCGCATGGCCACCGCCGTCGTCACCCGTCCGGACGAAGACAAGGGCGAAGCCCTCGTTTGCTGCACCAACGAACCGAAGCTCACGCTCGCTGAGATCCGCGACGCCATCAAAGCCAAAGGCCTCGGGAACCTCTGCATTCCCCGCGAGATAGCCTTGGTGAAGGAAATTCCGAAGCTCGGCACCGGTAAGGTGAACCACCGCGAGCTTCAAACGATGGTGCAGAATTCCAAATGAAGTCACCGTAGGAAGGAATCCCATGAAACTCCAAGACATCCAACGACTCCACACCGACGGCTTCCTCGCCGCTGACGTGCGGGACCGCATCGTCGCCCACTACAAGCTGCAGGACGCGCCCAACCGGTTCATCGCCATCATCGCCGTCATTGGCGGCGTGCTGGTGGCGGCCGGCGTCATTCTGCTGATCTCGGCAAACTGGGACGACATCCCGCGTGGTGTGAAACTGATTACGGGACTGGCCTTGATGCTGGGCAGTCACGCGGCGGGCTGGTGGATCCGCACGCGCCATGCTGACTTCCACAAGACCGCCGAGGCGTTTCATCTGGTCGGGTCAGTCCTGTTCCTTGCGGACATTGCGCTGATAGGCCAGGTCTATCACCTCAGCTCGCGTCCACCGAACGCCATCCTCGTCTGGTGGGTCGGCATTGCCCCGCTGGCTTGGCTGTTGCGGTCCAAGCCCCAATACATCCTGACCCTGAGTGCGGCGTTGCTTTGGCTGGCCATGGAATTCCTCCATGACAAGGGGTGGTTGCATCATCACCGTGGCGAACTTGCGTTGCTCTTTTACCCGGCAATATTCGTTGGTCTTTATGCTGCGGGGGTAGGGATGGAACGCTCTCCGGCAAAGGACTTTGGCAGTGTTACGCGTCGTTATGGCCTAGTGGGGCTAAGTTTCATGCTGCTGCCACTTCTCTTTGGCAGCCATGTGAGTTCCCGAGGCGGAGATCTCGTGTGGAGCCTTTATGCGCTCATCTCCGCAGCCGTGGCGGCTGGTCTCTTCTTCGCCTTGCGAGGCGAGGCGAAGCTCCCGCTGATGTGGCGCGGCATCTGGTTTGGCACGCTAGTGTTCTGGCTCGTGTTCGTGGGCATGGCTTGCCTCAACGATAGCCCCCACACACGTTGGGAAGCCGGCCGCCATGATTGGGTCGCGTGGACGGCATCCATCGCCCTCTTCGCTCATTGTCTGGTGATGGTGAACCTCGGTCTGCTGCTGGGCTCACGGTTCTTCATCAACCTCGGCCTGAGTCTCCTGACGTTGGATGTCATCATCGCCTACCTGCGGCTCTTCGGAACCATGGCGTTAACAGGCGCGATGTTTATCGTGTCCGGCGTCGGCTTGATTGTTTTGGGCGTCTTCATCGAGAAGCGCCGTCGCGCTTTCATGCTTAAACTTCAGGAAGCCTCCACACCCACCAAACCATGAACCCCAGACACTTCATCGCCGTCCTTGCCGCGCAGACGCTGCTGCTGCTCGCCCTCATCGCCCAGCAGGAATATCGGCTGGCCGCCCCTACGACCGTCCTGCTCGAAACCGCCCCGGTGGATCCGCGTGACTTGCTGCGCGGCGACTATGTCATCTTGAACTACAAGGTAAGCAACCTCACCAATAGCTTGTGGGAAACGGCACCAGCCGGGCAGACAGGCCATGGCCTCCCGGTGTTCGTCTCATTGGAGCAGCGCGGCGAGTTCCATGAAGCGGTGCTTCTCTCAACCACGCGTCCCGAGCCGCTCCCCAACCGAGTGGTCATCCAGGCACGCACCCAGCCAAGTTGGGGAAACAATCAGGTGCGCGTGGAATACGGTCTCGAACGTTACTACGTGCAGGAAGGCACGGGAAATCCGCGCGGCAAACTCACCGTGCAAGTGGCCGTGGACGCGGCAGGTAAGCCGGTCATTAAGCAGGTCTTCCTCGACGGCAAACCCTACGCCGAAGCGATGCGCGAGCAAATGAAGCCATGAACAAAGACACTTACAGCGGACTACGCTTTCCCCTCCGCCAGGGGAAGAGGGCCGTGTTGAGGGAAGCCGCCTACTTCGGTTGCCCGAATAAGCTCAGCTCACGTTTTTCCCACGCGCATGTCACGCGTTTGCGAGCAGTGAGTTTCTCCATCTCGCCCATGCGCTTCATACGCGGGCTAATTTTCTGGTCACATGACTGCGAAGCTTTCTCTCGGTTCAAAGCCACCCTTTCGCTCCCAGTTACTTAATGCATGAAGATCTCTCTATTAAGACATTGTGCTTGGTGTCTGTTCGCTGGTGGCCTCGTCGCCAAGGTGAACGCCCAGGAGCCGGCTAATGCCGCCACGTCGGAAACCGTGGTGCTTTTGCATGGGCTCTACGGCGCACCGCTAATGATGAAAAGGCTAGAGTGGACCTTCCGTCGGCAGGGTTACCATGTGGTCAACCTCGCTTACCCAACTTGGCGTGTGCCATTGGAGACGGCGGTAGAGTCCCACCTGCATAGTTCGCTCACATCTTTGACATCGGCGGGCACGGGCCAGGTCCACTTTGTTACTCACTCGATGGGTGGGATCGCGTTGCGGATGTATTTGGCTCGGCACAACTTACCCAACCTTGGCCGCGTCGTCATGTTAGCCCCGCCCAATCAGGGTAGTAAACTCGCGCATCTTTTTAAGGGCTCCGCCTTCGCGCGCTGGGTGTTGGGCCCGAATCTCGCGCGCCTCGGCACCGCGCCCGAAGACTTACCGCAGCGCGCAGGGCCGATGGCCTGCGAATTCGGTATCATCGCGGGCGACGGCTCGCTCTTAAGCAAGTGGTTCGACCCTGCGCATCCGGGCGACGGACGCGTATCGGTGGAATCCACCAAGCTGGCCGGCATGGCAGACCACCTCGTGTTACTCGTCCGCCATCGCTTCATGATGTGTCAGCGCGAAGTCTGCGCACAGGCGTCAGCGTTCATTGCCCAAGGCAGGTTTAACCACCCACCTGCCCAATGACGCCGCCAGCCAACGCCGAGCCGCTCTCACGTCGCCGTTGGCCACGTGCTGTCGCCCTAATCACGCTGGCTCTTTCCCTCGGGGGCTGTGTGGCTTGCCGCCTCCTTCATTCCGGGCCTTACCGAGCGCCGCAGCCTCTGCCCGAGGCTAAACTTCTCGACATGCATGTCCACACAGCTGGAATTGGGGCCGGGGACAGTGGTTGCTTCATCTCCAAGCAGATGGAATCGAGCTGGAAACTAAGCATCTACCTCAAGAGCTTTGGCACCACGCGCCAGGAACTCCAGCAGAAGGGCGATGCCCACGTCATACAACTCATCTCGCAGCAACTCTCAGGCAGCAAGCACGTCGGGCAAGCCATCCTCTTGGCCATGGACGGCGTCGTGGATGAGAAGGGCGAACTCGACAAGTCACGGACGGAAATCTACGTGCCCAATGCCTTCATCGCCCGGGAGACGGCAAAGACCACCAACCTCCTGTTCGGAGCCAGCATCAACCCGCTGCGCAAGGACGCGCTCGCACAACTTGATTGGGCGGCGACGAAAGGTGCGCGGCTGGTCAAATGGATTCCTAGCATCATGCAGTTCGACCCCGCCGATGAGCGGCTGACACCGTTCTATAAGCAGCTTGTCGAGCTGAAGCTCCCGCTCCTTACGCACGCGGGGCAGGAGCGTTCTTTTACTAGTGCACGCGATGAACTGTGCGACCCACAGCGGCTTCATTTGCCGCTGAAGCTGGGCGTCACCGTGATTGTCGCGCACATTGCTTCCACCGGTTCGAACGAAGGTCAGCGGGACACCGACCGCTTAGCCTCGATGATGGCGACCTATACGAACCTCTTTTCCGAAATCTCCAGCCTTACGCAAGTCAACAAGCTGGGCTACCTCCGCGAAGCCCTGACGCGACCGGAATGGCAGGGCCGCCTCCTCTTCGGCTCTGACTTCCCGCTCATCAACACGGCGCTCTGCTCCCCGCACTTCTATCCCCTGCAACTCAATGCGTCGGAGCGCAGCCGCCTCGCCGCAATAGAAAATCCTTGGGATCGGGACGTGGAACTGAAGCAGGCGCTCGGCGTGCCGAGGGAAGTTTTTCACCGCCCCCGAGAACTGTTCCCCAACACTCCTTAGGAAAAGACTCACCGAATTCCGTCGGGTCATGAGGGGGAAGAACTGCGCAGGACGAGGAGGTTGCGTAAAACCTTGAAGACGGTCTCGGGAGCGAGGCTCGCGAGGCCGTCGGCCTTGCTAAGGCCGTGGAAACTCGGGCTACGTGGTTGCCAGATGGCATGATTGGTATCACCCCAGAGGGCCACACCCGAAAGGCCGACGGCGGCAGCGAGGTGTGTGATGCCCGAGTCGTGACCTACGAAGCCAATGCAGTGCTGCAGCGTTCGTGCGAGTTTGGGAAGCGGCTGGTTTTGGAGGACAGTAACGCGCGAGGAGGGCAGTGGAACCGCGAGTTCCGCCACGCGTAAGCCTTCTGCCTCGCCGCCGATGAGCAGCACGTTCCAGTCTGTACACGACATTATCTGGTTGAGGAAGGCGGCCCATTGCGGCGCGGGCCAGTTCTTCTTTTCGCTGCCACTGCCGGGATGCACGGCGAGCTGCGGGGTCACTGAGACTGGTGCGTCGGGTAAGTTCAGGCGCGGTACGGGGTCAGCACCGAAGATGGCGAGGCGTTCAAGGGGGCGGAGGAAGACCTCCGTGGCGTGAACGGGTTGAGTTTCATCCGGGCGATGGGGTCCTTGGATGAATTGCGCGCGTGTGCAGGCTCGGACGTTCTCGGCGAAGGTGCCGGTGGGGTCGTAAAGGTAGGAGATGATGATTTGGAAGCCGGCAAAGTAGCTGCCCATGGCGTCGTCTAATTCTCCAAAATCTGCGAAAAAGCCGGCGAGTGCCCGGCTCTCGATGGGCCGCACGCCATCCACGAGGCCACCGTGCTGCGCAAGCGTGGCGATGTGCGGGTAACCTAGAACCTCGAGGTGAGTATGGGGAAAATGTTGGCGGAGGGCTGCCAGCACAGGCAGCGTGAGGATAAAGTCCCCAATAGCACCACCGCGAATGACTAAGATTTTGCCTTTGGGCTGAGTCATCCGCCGGAGCGAGTGATGTTAGCGGAAAACCGTTACGCCGAGCACGGCCACAAGCGCGCCCAGCGCAAGGCGTAAAGCGCAACCTAGCTTCACGCGCGCTTCGGTGGCGGTCTTCCACTCGATGATGTCCCGGCAGCGCCACGGCGAAATGGTGAACCAGATGCCCGCCACGATCCACGCGTAAGCCCATACGCCCAACACCCAACGCCATTCGGACGGATGCCACCGTTGCGCGTCGAGTACGAGCTTGGCCAGAAGCATTAGCACCAGCGCGAGGCCGCGCACGGCGAGGAAGTCCTTAAGAAAGATGCACGTGCCCAGCCCGAGCAACGCGAAGCCGCCATACATGAGCGGCTTGAACGGCGTGAAATCCGCAATGTTCTCTTGTCGCACATGCCAAAGGAACCAGACCGTGGCGATGGTCATCAGCACATAGCCGATGGCAGTATTACGCGGGAACTCGCGCAACGTTTTGCCAAAGCGGGCGGGGTTCTTTAACCCGTAAAGCTGCGGCACGGCGACTCCGAGGCCGAGCGCAATGCATAGTGTGGAAAGGGTCATTTGGGGCAGCCCAAAACAGTTTTAAGCCGGCGGCTGGGGCAAAGCAGGACGCGTTCTGGATTGGTTCAACAAAAGCACGCCCTTGTTTGCCGCACTCGCGCCCGCCCGTCAACGCCAGTTCCCAAAGCCGCATGGTCGCATAGTGAAGGAAAAAAGTCTCATCGTGCGCCGAGTAACTGCGCCTTGGTCGGACGTGGGCGCTGCCGGTTTGGCAGCGGCTCGCCGGTCTCGCGGTCAAACTCGTCCTTCGCGCGAACGCCGTTCGCTGGGTCGCTTGTTTCCTGCTGCCACGTCGCCAAGGCAGCGCGTAGCTGTGCGAGCGTGGCCGCGTGCCGTGGCGAGCTCGCGAGATTGCGCAGTTCGTGCGGGTCTGCATCCACGTCGTAAAGCTCCTCGGCGGGCTTGGGCTTTTGGAACGGCATGAGCTGCGCGGGCGAGAGTTTGCCCGCGTCACGGAGCTGGCGCATTTCCTGAAAGGTGAGGCTGCGCACCGCGTCCGCGGGCGGCGTATTCGGCAGGTCGGCATCGAAGTTGCGGATGTATTTGTAGCGCTCGCTGCGGACGGCGCGCTTGTGGGCATCGAAGTCGTGCCAGTTGTGCTCGGCGAAGATGTGTTCACGCACGCGGCCGGCGGGATTGGTCAGCAGCGACGCGAAGCTCTTGCCTTGAAAGCTTGGAGCAGCGGGGAGGCCGGCGAGTTCGAGAAACGTCGGCCCGAAATCCACCGTGCTGACCAGCCCGCCGCCCACGCTGCCGGGCTTCACCTTCGCCGGCCAGCGCACGAGCAACGGCGTGCGAATGCCGCTGTCGTAAAGCGTCGTCTTGCAGCGCGGGAAGGCGCGACCGTTGTCGGTGATGAAAAAGATGACCGTGTTCTCCGCCGCGCCTTGCTTCTCCAACTCGGCCAACACCTGCCCGACAAATCCGTCCAGCCGGGTGATTTCGTCGTAGTAAAGCGCGAGGTCGCGGCGCGTGTCCGGCGCGTCGGGCAAATACGGCGGCACGACCACGTCGGCGGGTCGGTGTGGATTGGGAATGGCGTTCGGCTGGTAGTCGCGGTGGGGGTCCAGCGCGGCGAGCCAGAGGAAGAACGGCTTGTCCTTCGGGCGCGACTGCAGCGTTGGCAACCATTGCGCGCAGCCGCTCTCGTCCTTCTCGGCGACCATCTTCTTCGCCTTGCCGTCCGCGCCCACCTGCAACTGAAAGCCCGCCGCGCCTGCCTCATGCACGACGTCGAAGCGGTCCTTCACCTCATTGCCGAGATGCCACTTGCCGGCGGCGGCGGTCCAGTAGCCGGCGGCCTTGAGCTTTTCCGAGAACGTCACCTGCGCCTTGGGCAGCGGCCAGTGAAGCTGCTCGGCGTCCGTGCTGTGCGGATATCGGCCCGTGAGCAGGCTGGAGCGGCTGGGGCTGCACGAGCTGGCGGTGACAAACGCGCGGTCGAAGCGCATCCCCTCACGCGCGAGCCGGTCGAGGTTCGGCGCGCGCACCGTCTTGTTCCCGTAAGCCCCACAATCCTCCCACGCCATGTCATCGGCGATGAAGAGGATGAAGTTCGGTCGCGCGGGCGCGGCGAAGGCGGTGGCGGAGAGGAGGCCAAGGAACAGGGCTACGAGAGGAACCAATGCATTCATAGTCTCGCGAAACCAGCAGCCGCCTTAAATGCCGGAATTGGCAGGCTGAACTTCCGGCTCCACCCACTTGCCGTGCTCGCGGATGAGGTCTACGAGGCGCTCGACGGCCTCGGCTTCGGGGATGTTGAACTTGATGGGGGTCTTGCCGACGTAGAGGTTGATCTTGCCGGGCGCGCCGCCCACGTAGCCGAAGTCCGCGTCTGCCATCTCGCCGGGGCCGTTCACGATGCAGCCCATGATGGCGATCTTCACGCCCTTGAGATGCTCGGTGCGGGTCTTGATGCGCGCGGTGACGGTCTGGAGGTTGAAGAGCGTGCGTCCGCAGCTCGGGCAGGCCACGTAGTCGGTCTTGAAGCTTCGGCAGCCGGCGGCTTGGAGGATGTTGTAAGCGAGGCGCAGGCTCATCCCGGCACCGCTTTCGCCGCGAATGAGAATGGCGTCGCCGATGCCGTCGGCGAGGAGAGAGCCGATATTCACGGCGGCGCGGAGGAGGGCGATCTTGGGCTCGAGGGGCCAACCGGCAACCGAAGCCCCCTCACCCCGGCCCTCTCCCCCGGTGGGGGCGAGGGAGGAAGAAGCGTCGCCGAAGCTCAGGCAATCTTTGAGGAGAATCGGATTTCGCCGGCCCAGGCGGTTGAGCTGCGCGACCAGCAGGCGGAACGCGGTGATGGGCGGGAGGTTCACGCCGTCCTTCACGGTCACGAGCTGCGTGTCGCAGTTGATGTCCTCGATGCGAAGTTCCCGCGTTGGGTCGAGTTCGAGGAGGTTCAGGTCTTCGTAAATGCCCTCGGGCTTCACGTCGTCCTTCGGGCGAATCTTCGGTGCGACCTTTTCGAACGTGGCGCGGGTGACGACGACGCGGACGGTTTGCTCGCCGCCGCATTTGGCGCTGTCGCTGAGTTCGATTTCCGGCGTGGAACGGCGCTCGAAGTGGAAGGGGTCGAAGGGGAATTGGGAATTTGAGATCGGGAATTGGGAATTGGTTAGCACCGGAATCTGCGCGAGCAGGTCGGTGCAAACTTCGATTTCATGCGGTGAATCCTCGGTGAGCGAAACGCGGATGGTGTCGCCGAGGCCGTCGCAGAGCAGCGAGCCGATGCCAATGGCGGACTTGATGCGGCCGTCCTCGCCTTCGCCAGCCTCGGTAACGCCGAGGTGGAGCGGGTAGTTCCAGTCCGGCCCCTCTTGCGCGAGGCGCGCGGCGAGCAGCCGATAACACTCGATCATCACCTTCGGATTGCTCGACTTCATCGAGAACTTGAAGTTGTGGAAGTCGTGCTTGCGGCAGATGCGGGCGAACTCCAGCGCGCTCTCCACCATGCCCAGCGGGGTGTCGCCGTAGCGGTTCATGATGCGGTCGGAGAGCGAGCCGTGGTTGGTGCCGATGCGGAGGCACCGGCTGAGCTTCTTCGCCTCGATCACGAGCGGTGCAAACTTCTCCTCGATGCGCTTCAACTCCGCCTGATACTGCTCATCGGTGTATTCCTTGACCGCGAATTTCTTGGAGTCCGCGTAATTGCCGGGATTCACGCGCACGACCTCGACCCACTTCACCGCTTCCATCGCCGCCTCGGGCTTGAAGTGGATGTCGGCGACGATGGGCACGAGGCAGCCGCGCGCGTGGAGCTCGCCGACGATGTTCTTCAAGTTCGCGGCGTCCTTCACGGTCGGCGCCGTGATGCGCACGAGCTGGCACCCGACCGCAACGAGGTCGAGCGTCTGCTTCACGCACTCGGCGGTGTCCATCGTGTCGCAGGTCAGCATGGACTGCGTGACGACCGGATGCCCGCCGCCGAGGACGACTCCGCCGCGCGCGGGGTCGCCGATGGTGACTTCACGCGAGACGCGGCGGTTAAAAAGGTATGGAGAATCGCAGTAACGCATGGGCTAAAAGCCAGTGAGTAGGTGCGGGGTAAAAATTGAGATAAGAAAAATAACCCACGACCGCAGGCACTTGCTAGGCATCCAAAACTTGATTCTGCTCCGCATGCTTACTTGGATGGGGCCGGCGACTCCACTTGGCTTTTTTGCTCGAACATGGACTTGAACAAAGTCGAGCGCTTCCATAAGTCGTTGAACGAGACATAGGCCATAAAAGTGAGCAGCACGACGGCGAAGGCTGTGGTGGCGTACTCTTGAAGTTTTACGCTCAGCGGCTTGCCGCGCAGCTTTTCGTAGACGGACATCATGATGTGGCCGCCGTCCAGCACAGGAATCGGAAAGAGGTTCAGGATGGCGAGGTTAATGTTGAGGAGCACCATGAAACTCAAGGCAAGCCGGTAGTCGGTCTTCACGTTCGCAGCGAGCATCGCCAGAATCCCGGGCGGCCCGCTCAGATCCTCGATTCCCACGCCGGTTTCCTTGGAGTGGAATAAGGCGTTGAGCGTGCGCCAGGTGCGGTCCCAGACTTCTTGAAGCTGCACCCACGGGAGCGGACCAGGCTTCTGCACTTCGTAACGAGTTGGCGTGTTGGCAAACATGATGCCAATGCGCGCCTTCTTCGCTCCGGCATCGAGCACTCGCGGGGTGATGCTGAGCACCTCGCGCTTGCCAGCGCGCTCGACGATTAGTTCTGAGGCCTGTCCACCGCGCTTGCCGACAAGGTCAATTAATTGGGCTTTACCAACCACGGGCACGCCGGCGAAGCCGATGATGACATCCTTGGGCATCACCTTCGCTTCGGCGGCGGGACTGGTGGGCGAGACGTCGCCGACGACGACCTTCTCCTCAGAGTCGAGGTTGAGCATCTTGAGTTTGAGCGCGTTATCGGTGCTAGCGGCGAGGTGATAAGTTTTACGCTCACCTGCCCGCTCGATGATTACCGGGAGCACATTTGTGGGCGCGAGAATGGTAGCCTCAAACACTTCTGACCAAGACTTTACCGACTGGCCGTAAACGGAAACCACGCGGTCGCCTTGGCGGATGCCGAGCTTATATTCCTCTGAGTCTAGGGCCACGTGGCCGATAACCGAAGGATTCACTGGCACAGGCAAGCCGACGAAGTAGATGAAGGTTGCGATGGCACAGGCGAAAACGAAGTTCATGAACGGCCCGGCGACCGCCACGAGAATCTTCGACCAAGGCGTGACGGGCGGGAGCATTTCGCCTTTTTGCTCTCCCTCCAACGCCTCGGATGTGAGCATCTGCGGTAGCTTCACGTAGCCGCCGGCGGGGATCCATCGGATGGAGTATTCGATGCCGTCCTTGGTCCAGCCCCAGATTTTCGGCCCGAAGCCGATGGCGAATGCCTCGACCTTTAGCCCACGCTTAAGCGCTACCCAGTAATGCCCCCACTCATGGATAGCGATAGCCGCCCCAAAAAGCAGCAGGACGGCGAATACGACGTAAATCCACTCAAAGAGTTGTGCCATGTGACAATGCCGGTGGTCCGACAGCAATTAGCTTACCGGAAGGTTTCTGCGCTGGCAATTGGACAAACACCTGCGGCCTTGGTTCAATGGGAAGAGTGAGCAAACTGCCGCATTTGCCGTAATTTGAAATCACTCACCTAGCAGAATGCGTTGGCTCCTTCACTTCGCCGGGTCGTAGTTCAGCCACGGGCCGAGCCAGCGCTCGGCTTCGGCGAGGGCCTGGCCTTTGCGCGCGGCGTAGTCGGCCACCTGGTCGCGGCCGAGCTTGCCCACGGCGAAATACTTCGAGTCC
>VHDH01000087.1 GCA_016871445.1 Verrucomicrobiota bacterium
AGGCCGAGGCTGCGGTCAGGCGGCGTGGCTGGTCCGATGCGTAATTGATATAAGCCGTTAAACCAAGCGTGACAATTTTCTTATTTCACGCTTGATCCTTGAACACAAGCGGTTGCTCGAGCCCAGTCAATCAACGGCACCACCTAGCAAATCCGATTGTGGAGTTTTGATAGAAAGAGGACTGACGTGCGGGCAAGGAGCCGTTAGCATTGTGCCATGAACTTGTTGGAAGTCCGTAACTTGAAGGTCCACTTCCCGGTCAAACACGGGGTCTTCAGCCGCGTGAATGCGTGGGTGAAGGCCGTGGATGACGTGAGCCTCACCGTTGCGCCGGGCGAGACCGTCGGCCTCGTGGGTGAGAGCGGCTGCGGCAAGACCACGTTGGGCCGCGCCATCATCCGCCTGCTGGAGCCAACGGGCGGCAGCGTCACTTTTGAAAACGAGGACATTACCACGCTGGACGGCGCGGCCTTGCGCGAGCGGCGGCGGCGGTTCCAGATGATTTTCCAAGACCCGGTCGGCTCGCTGAACCCGCGCATGACCGTCGGGCAGATCATCGGCGAGGCGCTGGACATCCACGGCCTCGCGGCGGACGAGCAGGCGCGCGCGGTGCGCATTGGCAAGCTGCTGGAGGACGTGGGCCTGAACCCGCAGCACGCGCAGCGTTACCCGCATGAGTTTAGCGGCGGCCAGCGGCAGCGCATCGGCATTGCGCGTGCGCTCGCCGTCGAGCCGAAATTGATCGTCTGCGACGAGCCAGTCAGCGCGCTCGACGTTTCCGTGCAAGCGCAGATCATCAACCTCCTCCAGGACCTTCAGCGCGAGCACGGGCTGGCTTACCTCTTCATCGCGCACGACCTCGCGGTGGTCGAGCACATCAGCCATCGCGTGGTGGTCATGTATCTCGGCAAGATCGTTGAGACCGCTGCGTCGAAGGCCGTCGTCACCCAGCCGAAGCATCCCTACACGCAGGCTTTGCTCTCTGCCGTGCCCGTGGTGGACCCGGACTCGAAGCGGCAGCGCATCGTCCTGCCTGGGGATGTGCCTTCGCCCATCAACCCGCCGAGCGGCTGCCCCTTCCATCCGCGTTGTCCTGTGGCTGAGGCGCGCTGCAAGACGGAAGTGCCAGCGGTTCGTGAAATTGCGGCAGGTCATTTTGCGGCGTGCCACCTGGCGAAGTGAGTGGAGAAGCAGTGTTCAGTAATCAGTTTTCAGTGTTCAGTCGGAATATCGCATTCGGAGCACTCCACTGATTACTGAACACTAAATACTCCGCCCCAAAGGGCGTCAGACCCACCATGTCCGTCTCCGCCCCCAAACTCGTCCAGCCTTGGCGAATGACGCGCCGCGAGCTGGTGCGGGCGGGCGCGCTGGTCATTTGGACCGGTGAGTTCGGCCGCACGCCGCGCGTGGGCCAGCGCAGCAGCGACGCGGACGCCGGCGCGGATGGACGGGACCACTGGGGAGGATGCTTCACGAGCGTGCTGGCGGGCGCGGGCGTGAAGGGCGGCTTCGCCTACGGGAAGAGCGACCGACAGGCAGCCTTCCCCGCGGAGAACCCGGTCGCGCCGCGCGACCTCATCGCCACCGTCCATCACCTGCTCGGCGTGCCAGAGGAGCAGATGGTGATGGATAGTGGCGGGAGACCGCAATTCGTGCGGCCAGGGCGGGCGATTGGAGAGCTGCTAATCTGATGGGCCGGTGCTTTCCGGCTCGCCCAGCTTGCGTTGGCGGCGCATCCTGAAACCTACATGGCATCGCTGCGAACCCTATTGGTGCTGGGCCGCATCTCGAACCTACCCTCCGTTTGGACCAATTGCCTCGCCGGCTGGTTGCTGGCGGGAGGCGGCGACTGGGCGCGCTTTGCTTGGCTGTGCGCGGGCGCGACACTCGTCTACGTCGGCGGGATGTTCCTCAACGACGCCTGCGACGCGGCGTTCGACACGCAGCACCGGCGTGAGCGGCCCATTCCCGCAGGGGCCATTTCTCGTCAGGCTGTCGGGGGCTGGAGCGCGCTCTTGCTGGTGGCGGGCACGGGGATGCTCGGCTGGCTTGGCCGCGAACCGGCCATCCTCGCGCTCCAACTGCTCGCGTGCGTGGTGCTCTATGATGTGTTCCACAAGCAACTGGACTGGTCTCCGGTGCTGATGGCAGCGTGCCGTTTTTTCCTCGTGCTCACGGCGGCGGCAAGCGGTGCGCAAGGCGTGGACGGGCTGGCAATCTGGAGTGCGGCCGTCCTAGCTTGCTACATCATCGGGCTGAGTTACCTCGCTCGCCGCGAGAGCGCGCCCGGGCTGATCCGTTACTGGCCGCTGGGGTTGCTCGCCGCTCCGCTGGTGCTGGCATTCATCGTCAACGACGGCTTTTTTCGCGAGAAGGCGATGGTGGCCTCAGCGATGGTCGCGCTGTGGGTGCTGCGCTGCCTGCGGCCAACGTTCTGGCAGTCACCACCGAACATCGGCAAGACCGTCTCCGGCCTGCTCGCGGGCATCTGCCTCGTGGATCTGCTCGCCGTCGCGGATCAGCCGCCGCAGGTGGGCGTGTGTTTCTTCGCGTGCTTCGGGCTGGCATTGCTCTGCCAGCGATTCGTGCCGGCGACGTGAGGAGTGCGCTTGCGGGCGGTGTCGGAAATCCCTTAGTTTGGGGGCGTGTTTGTCCCTCGAATCATTGGCATCCTTAGTCTGCTGGCGTGGTCGGCCGCGCCCGGTGTTTTACACGCTCAGGGTGTGCTGCACCCTGGGCTTGTCGCCACCGCGAGCGATGGTCAGCGCACGGTGAAATTCGCCTTACCCACGCCAAACTTCACCCTGCTCGAGACCGAATCCATCCATCCTGCGCTCAAACCTGAATTCAAGGTCGAGTGGAACGGCGTGCTTAAACTGGCACGCAGCGGACGTCATACGCTCTTGGCCAACGCCAAGGTGTTTGTGGACGGGAAGGAAATCCAAGGCCAGCCCACGTCGCTCGAAGCCGGCGAACGCGCACTCCGAATCGAGTTCACCCGCAAGCCCGGCGCAACCGCGCGCCTGCAACTGCAATGGGAATCCGAGCACTTCCCTCGCGAACCTGTGCCGCACACCGCGCTCGGCAATCGCGAAGTGAACTGGACCGCTTCCCTCCGCGAGCAGCTCGTCGTGAACGGCCCCACGCCCGCGCCCTTACAGGAGTTCCATCGGCTCGCGCGACAGCTCAAGTGTAACGATTGCCATGAGCTTTACACCGCGCCCATCCGCGCGTTCACCGCCACCACCGAGATGCCGCCGCCGCTTACCGACGCGGGCAACAAGCTCCGCGAAAGCTGGCTCACGCAGGTGCTCGTCAACAACAAGCGCGTGCGCCCGTGGATGAAACTCGGGCCCGAGCACGGCGGCGAAGCGGCGCGTCCGCTGGTGAAGCTCTTCGCGCAGCAGGCTGGCGCGGAACTCGGCGAGGGCGCGACTGTCGCACAGCCCTCGCCCGCGCAAGTAGCAGAGGGCCTGAAGTTGTTTGGCAAGGGCGAAGGTGGGCTGGGCTGCATCAACTGCCACGACTTTGCTGGGCATCGGTCCGCCGGCGATTTGCGTGGTCCCGACATGACCGAGATGCATGCGCGCGTGCGCACGGACTGGCTACTGCGGTGGCTCCGCGATCCCGGCCGGATGCAGCCGGGCACGGCGATGCCCGCGTTTTTCAGCGACCTCGCAGCGGACCAGGCGCACGTGAAGATGGCCGCCATCGCGCGCGGGCTGGCGGCGGGCAAATCGCTGCCGCTGCCGGAGGGTTTGCTGGACAGTCCGTTGGATTACCGGCTCGTCGTGCGCGATGAGCCAGTCGTTTTTCGCACGTTCATCGCGGACTCCAGCACGCGGAGCATCGCGGTCGGTCTGCCGGGCGGCGTGAGCTACGTCTTCGATGCGGAGCAATGCCGCGTGCGCTACGCGTGGAGCGGCGAGTTTCTGGATGTTGCCAAGGTCTGGACCGGGCGCGGCGGTGGTCAAGCGGCGGTCTTGGGAAAGAAGTTTTTTACCGCGCCCCTGGGCCACCCGTTGCGTGTTGGCAGCCCGGACAGCGAAGCGACGGTGAAGTTTCGCGGCTATCGGTTGGTGGAGAAATTCCCAGAGTTCGACTTCGAGGTGAACGGTGTGCCGGTGCGCCAGCGCGTGCGGAAGGCCGGTGCGGAGCGACTCGAATGGGAATTCGAGCTGGGTGAGACCCGCGAGCCAGTTTGGTGGATGGCGAGCAAGGGCGTCACCACGACCTTTGCTGGTAACATCGGCGAACGGGAAAATGAACGGCTGCGGTTGGCTCCCGGCACACGACGCTTCGTCGTCTCGGTGTCGAACCCATGATGCCCAAACGTGCCAAGGATGGTTCCGGTTTAAAATCCCATGAGTGAACCCCTCCTTGAGGCGGCGCGTAACTTGAGCGCAACCGTTGGACGGCTGAGGTTCAAGCCGCCGGTGGCATACGTTTACAACCCGCTGAGTTACGCGTGGGCCGCACACGAGTTGTTCCTCCGCAAGTTCGGCGGCGGACGCAAGCGCGTTTTGTTCCTGGGGATGAACCCCGGACCGTTTGGCATGGCCCAGACAGGCGTTCCGTTTGGCGAGGTGGCGGCGGTGCGCGACTGGATGGGCATCTACACGCTCATCGCACAGCCAAAGCACGCGCATCCCAAGCGGCTCATTGAGGGCTTCGCGTGTCCGCGCTCAGAGGTGAGCGGGCGGCGGCTGTGGGGGCTGTTCGCCACGAAGTTCGGCACGCCAGAAAATTTTTTTGCCGAACACTTTGTCGTGAACTTTTGCCCCTTGGCATTCATGGACGAAGGTGGCCGCAACCTCACGCCGGACAAGCTCGGCGCGGCGGAGACGGCGGAGCTCTTTGCCGCGTGCAACGAGCACTTGCGGCAAGTCTTGGCCGCCACGCGCGCCGAGTGGGTCATCGGCGTGGGTGACTTTGCCGAGAAACGGGCGCGCGAGGCGCTGGGCGAGAGCGGCGTGCGCTTGGGCCGCATCCTGCATCCCAGCCCGGCCAGCCCGGCGGCGAACAAAGACTGGGCTGGCACAGCGACGCGGCAGTTGCGGGAACTGGGCATGTGGTGACGGCGCGTCGCGCTTGCCAGCGCGCCGTGGTTCTTGTCAGGTTGCGTCCATGCAAGCCCAGCCGCCCTTGGATTCAGCCACTCCCGCCTTCAACCTCATCGAGCCGCCCGTGCGCGATGGACTCACGCGCCGGGACGCCTTGCGCTCGGCCTTCGCCGCCGCCGGAGCCGCCACGGTGATCGGCGGAAGCACGACCGCCGCACAACCCGCCGCCAAGCCCGACTCGCGCCGCGCCTCCCCCAAGCGCTACGCGATGAAGAAGTCGATCAACCTCTGGGCCTTCCCGTATCCCGACCGCATGAACCTGCGCGAATGCCTCCAACTCGCGAAGGACGCGGGCTTCGACGGTATCGAGCTGAACTACGATCTCGACAACGATCTCTCGCCCAAGGCCGGCACGAAGGAGTTTCAGGCCATCCGCCGCATGGCCGACCAGATTGGCATCCAGATCAGCGGCCTGTGCTCGTTCCTCTTCTGGCCTTACCCGCTCACGAGCAATGATCCCGCAAAGCGCGCGCGCGGCCTCGAACTCGCCGGCAAGATTGCGCAGGCCGCGAGTGACCTTGGCGTAGAGAACGTTCTCGTCGTCCCCGGCGCGGTGCACATCCCGTGGCGCACCGACCACGAGCCGGTGCGCAATGACATCTGTGAGCAGCGGGCGAAGGAAGCCATCGCCCAGCTCGCCAAGACCGCCGCGAAGCAGAAGGTCTATCTCAACATGGAAAACATCTTCTTCAATGGCTTCCTGATGACCCCGATGGAGATGAACGCGTTCGTGGACCATTTCGGCAACGAGCGCGTGCGCGTCCACTACGACACGGGCAACATCGCGATGTTTCAGCACGCGGAGCATTGGGTGCCGGTGCTGGGCAAGCGCATCCAGAACATCCACCTCAAGGAGTTCACCAAGAAGGGCACGGACTTCTCGCTGGAAACATTCCGCCCGCTGCTTGATGGCACGACGAACTGGCCCGCGCTGCTGGAAGAGTTGGACAAAATCAACTACAGGGGCTTCCTCACCTTCGAGTATTTCCATCCGTATCCACACTATCCCGAAGCCCTCGTCTGGCAGACCAGCGATTCGCTCGACCGGATTTTGGGAAGAAAGGCCTGAACCACCATGGCCCACTCCACTTTCAAAGTCGGCGAGCTCACCGCCGTCATCGGTGATAACGCGGCGCATGAGAAGCATCGCGCTGGTTACAACGGGGTTTGGAGCCTCCAGCACAACACGGCCAGCACCCGCAGCATCTTCGTGCCCGAGGTGGCAGGGCTGAACTACGAACACATCGTCAACGGCGAGGAGCCGCCCGATATGAAGGTCTTCTTCGAGCCGCGCAACGCGCCGATGACCTTCAAGCCGCTCTCCGACAGCGAGGCCGAGCTGCACCAGCCGCCCACAACCACGTTCCACGTCGAGAGCTGGACGCGCTTCCAGCTCGTGGCACCGCACTACCTCGACATGACGTTCCGCTGCGTGGCGCATCAGCACGTCTTCCCGCGCGGCTACCTGGCGTTGTTCTGGGCGAGCTACATGAACGCGCCGATGGACAAGTCCATGTATTTCCTCGGCGGCCTGGAGAACCAGCCGCAGCCGCTGTGGTCGCAGCTCTGCACGCAGTTCCACAATCGCGACAGCACAGTGCGCCAGCGCCACGACAAGCTGGACCTCTCCTTCGCGCCGGGCCGCGACGCCCTCTACAAAAGCCTCTCCACCTTCCGGTTCGACACGCCGCTGTTCTACGGGCACTTCGACGACCTGATGTGGCTCGTCATGTTCGACCGCACGGATGGCATCCGGCTCACGCATTCACCCAGTGGCGGTGGTGGGAATGCGGCACTCAAGACGACGAACCCGGCGTGGGACTTTCAGTTCATCGTGCCCAAGCCCGAGCTGATGAAGGAATACGGTTTCAAAGTCCGCACCGTCCTGCGCCCGCGCTGCTCGCGGGATGAGTTGCTGGAGGAATATCGGAAATGGAAGGAAGCCAAATGAGTGCCTGCGAATCACGCGCATGGACGCAAGTGCCGGAGTGCCGCCCAGCAAGCCCACGGCGTCTTGGACGGCGGTGGGCGCAACGGTGTCTGCTTGGCTTGGCATTCGTCATGTTGGCGGGCAACTCCGCCTTTGCCGCCCCGCTCGTCTTGCCGCTGAACACCTGGGTGAAGCTCTCGCCGCTCACGAACACGCCCCCGTCCCCGCGCCTTGGCTATGAGGGCGCCTGTGTTTGGGACTCAAAGCACCAGGTGATGATCCGCTACGGTGGTCATAATCAGGGCGGCGGCGGCGAGCAGCATTCCGAGATTTGGACCTTTGACCCGCGCACGGCCAAGTGGATGTTGAAGGAACCGAACGTCCAGCCCCCGGGCATCTGTTGCGGGCAGCAAAATGTTTTCGACCCCGTGCAGGGCCGTTACCTGCGCTTCCCGTCGTTCAGCGGCAGCCATGGCTGGCAGTGGTGGCGGGAAATTTATCTGAACGACTCCTCCGTCTGGAGCTACGACCTCGCGGAAAACAAGTGGCGCAACCTCCGCCCCATTCCCACCGCCCAGCCCAAGCCGCTGCGCTGCGCAACGTGGGACGACTTCAAGAGCGTCGTCGTGCTCTTCGGCGGGGAGACGAGCAACGAGGGCACGTTGGTGTATGACTCGCATTTGAACGCTTGGACGCACCAGAAGCCCTCGCCCCAGCCCGAGTTCCGCAGCGGCGGGAACATGGCTTACGACGCCGCGCGCCGGCGGCACATCCTCTTCGGCGCGCAGTTCAACAACGACCCGCACACCTGGGCCTACAGCCTCGCGGACAACCGCTGGACCAGCCTTCAGCCCGCGCAGCTCCCGCCCACCGACAAGAACGACGCCGTGCTCGCCTACGACTCGGTGAACCAGATCGTACTCGTGCTCGTGCGCGTGGCCGAGGGCAAGGAAGAGAACGCCAAGGCGCGCTTGGAGACGTGGATGTTCGATACGGGTGCCAATCAGTGGACCAAGCTCAATCCGCCACGCGAGCCGGACGTGTCCGGCAGCCGTGCGCGAAACCTGGCCTACGCGCCGGAGTTGAACGCGTTCCTGTTGGAAAACCGCACCCATCCGCCCAGCGGTCCGGCGGAGCAGCAGGTGTGGGCCTTGCGCCTCGGTGGCACTCGAACTGGGGAGGCCCCATCCACCTTGAAACTCAAAGAGAGCCTTCCCGCGTCGGCTCCAGCCCGGCCTCGCCTCGTCGAAGACATCACGGTCTCGGTGGTGGCTGCGGATCGTGTCGAACTGGCTTGGAAGCAGTCCACCGAACCCGGCGTCGTGGGCTACCATGTCGAGCGCGCGGCCGTGGAGGTCGCCACGGAAGACCAGCTTCACCGCCTGAAGCGCCAGACCGCGCCGCTGGCGGAGCCGAGCGTCGGAGCCATCACCAAGGTCGGGCCGTTCCAGCGGATTACGCACACGCCGGTGAAGCCGCCCAGTTACACGGACACGGCGGTGGATCTGCAGCAGCCCCAACCGCTCCGGGACACGCCGCTGTTCGAACGCAAGTTCAACGCCGAGCAGTTCGACCCGGCCGGCAAGCCGTATCGCTTCGCAGTCTTTGCTTACCGCGTCCTCGCCGTGACGGATCGCGGCGCGGAGAGCGGCGCTTCGGCGGCGGAGTTCACGATTCCCTCGCCCGTGCAATGGTTGTTCGCGAAGGAGGCCAGCACGACGTGTCACCTCAAGTGGGCGGCGAATGCGGAGAAGTCCCTGCGCGGCTACCGCGTGTATCGCATGAACGGCCGCTACGACAAGGACCCTATCCCGCGCCTTACGCCGGAGCCGGTAGCAGCGACGATGTTTACCGACCCGGAGGCGGGGAAGAACGCCCGGCGCTACTACGTCGTGGCCGTGGACGCGCTCGGGCAGGAGGGCTTTCCCAGTTCACCGGTGTGGTTCGAGCGCGAGTGGAAGCCGTTCTACATGCCCTTCACCGGCGAATGGCATCAGTGAGGCGCGGGCCAGCGACTAGCAGCCCGTAAATGACTTTAGCGGCGCTCTGTAAGCGCCGAACGAACGGCCAAAAGCGGCCCAAACTCGGCGGTCACAGACCGCTGCTACAGCGGCTGCAGGCCTGCGCAATGTAAAACTCGCGCGCCGGGGTGGTGAATCGTTTCCCGCCGACACCGGGCTGTCGCTTGACATTCCTCGGAGGAAAACATTGACTCCAAATGTGCTGAAACGGTTCCCGTGCCGCTCCAGGCCGTGACGTATGAAACCCCAGTTCACTCCCGCCCTCCGGCGCGCCGCCGCTTTCACCCTCATCGAACTGCTCGTCGTCATCGCCATCATCGCTATCTTAGCTGGGCTGCTATTGCCTTCGCTCGGCAAGGCTAAGGAACGCACCAAGCGCGTCGCTTGCCTGAACAACCAGAAGCAGATCCTGGTCGCCTCGCTGGTGTACGAGCAGGATTACCCAACGTGGTTCTACTACACCGGGTCCGTGGCGGATGATCGCGGTCCGGTGTCGCTCTATCCCCGCTACATCCCGAACACGAAGGCGTTCCTCTGTCCAAACACTAAGAACATCATCCGGCCGACTACGTTCGCCACAGCGGCGGGCTGGACCGCGTTTTTGCAGGACTTGATCACGACCTCGGCCGGCAACCGGGAAAGCCAGGCGGGCGGCCATAGCTACGAGTATTGGCTGTATTACCAGAACGCGCCGCGCGCCAACGTCCGCAAACAGCCCAACGACGGCATGCCGCCCACCGAGGTCATCCTGATCGTGGACGCGGACGACGCACTGGGCGCGCCCGCCCCGGCCAACATCAACAACTTTCCTGACTCCGTGAACAACCACGGCCGCGCCGGCTGGAACTGGGGTTTCGTGGACGGCCATGCGGAGTGGATAAATCGCGTGCGCACCGCGCCGGGCCTGGCCGCCAGCCTGATGGCCACCAACGCCGCCATGGTGCCTTGACCGCCTTGATGTATCACCGGGGACGCGTCGCTAATTCTCCCGTCACCCGCTAACGGCAGTCTGCGTCTGCCACGCCATGACTAAACGATTGCTCCGCTCGTTCGCTCTGCTGCTGCTCCTGCTCGCTTGCCTCCGCCTCGGGGCCGCGCCCAAGCCCAACGTCCTCTTCATCGCCGTGGACGACATGAGCAACAGCCTCGGCTGCTACGGCCATCCGCTCGTCAAATCGCCGCACCTTGACCGGCTCGCGAAGTCCGGCGTGCGCTTCGACCGCGCCTACACGCAGTTCCCGCTCTGCTCGCCCAGCCGCACCTCGCTCATGACCGGCCTACGCCCGGACACCACGCAGGTGTATGACTTGCAGAAGCATTTTCGCTCGGTGCTGCCCGCGGTCGTGACCATCCCGCAGATGTTCATGCAGAACGGCTACTTCGCTGCGCGCGTCGGAAAGATTTACCACTACGGCAACCCCGGCCAAATCGGCACGCCCGGCCTCGACGACCCGCCGTCGTGGAACCTCGCGCTCAACCCGCGCGGCCGCGACAAGGACGAGGAGGACCAGCTCACCAACCACACGCCTAAGCGCGGCCTCGGCAGTTCACTGTCCTTCATGAAGGCCGACGGCACCGACGAAGAGCAAACCGACGGCAAGGTGGCCACCGAGGTCATCAAGCTGCTGGAGGCGAACAAGGACAAGCCCTTCTTCATCGCCGCCGGCTTCTACCGGCCGCACTGCCCCTACATCGCACCGAAGAAATACTTCGACCTTTACCCACTGGATAAAATCACCATGCCCGCCGGCCCATTCCCCGAGGCGAAGGCCGCGCCTGCCGCGTCGCTCGCGTCCGTCACGCCTTGGCCGTGGTTCGGCACCACGGAGACGCAATCGCGCGAGGCCAAGCAAGCTTACTACGCCACCATTTCCTTCGTGGACGCGCAGGTCGGACGCCTGCTCGACGCGCTGGACCGCCTCAAACTTGTCGACAACACCATCGTCGTTTTCTGGAGCGACCACGGCTATCACGAGGGCGAACACGGACTGTGGATGAAGCAAAGCCTCTGGGAAGGTTCCGCCCGCGCGCCGCTGCTCATCCGCGCGCCCGGCGCGAAAGGCAATGGCGGTGCCAGCCCACGCACCGTTGAATTCGTGGACATTTACCCGACGCTCGCAGATCTCGCTGGCCTCAAGCCGCCAAAGAACTTGGCCGGTACGAGCCTCAAGCCATTGCTTGAAAATCCCAACGCGCCGTGGACAAAACCCGCCTTCACCCAAGTCTGGCGCGGCAGCTTCCCCGGCCACAGCGTCCGCACCGAACGCTGGCGCTACACCGAGTGGGACAACGGCAAGCAGGGCGCGCAGCTCTTCGACATGGTCAACGACCCGCAGGAGTTGAAGAACCTCGCCGCCGACCCAAACCATGCGACCACGGTGCAGGAACTGAAGGCGCTAACCGCGAAGAACTGGGCAAACGAATACCGGCCAGCCGGCGGAAAGGCTGGAAAGAAGGTCGAGAATAACTGACCGTACCCTTGCGCATGAGAACTGAGCGACTGCTGCTGATCGCCTCCGTCGGGTTGAATCTGGGTCTGGCTTTCGCCCTCTACCAGCAACGGTTGAGCTATCGTGCGCTCGGTGAGGCCTTGGCACTGGAAGGCAGCACGCTTCGGCAACTCAAGCGAGCGCATGAGGAATTGCTCAGCAAACCTTCGCTCGCCCCCAACTCCGCAGCCGCCGCCGATCAACTTGAAATCGCCCGGCTCCGCAATGAAGTGACGCGGCTGCGCGGCGATTTACGCACCGCCTCGGTGGCCACCAACACACCCGCACCGCGCCGCCCCTTGCCCGTCGCGCCCGTGGCCCCAACTGCGCCAGCCCCCGGCATTCGCCAGCTTGCAGCAAAAGTCTCCGTGCAGCTTCCGCTTGGCCAAACACTGGCGATGGGCGGCTGGCCCGGCGAGCGCCCGGGCGAGCGGATTATCAGCTTCATGACCCCATCCACGGATGCTACTTCGCCCGGCACGATCTCGGTGCAATCACATCTAATCACCGTTCCAGACCAGCTGCTGGACCGGCTGGGCTTGCAGGACTTACGGACCGCCGAGCACTCCAGCCAAGGCGCAGCGGCGCTGGATCCGGCGCGCTTGGCCGCTTTGCTAAAATACGCCGAAGGGGAAAATGGCGTGACTGTCCTTAGCGCGCCGCGGATCACCACCATCAATGGCCAAGCCGCGACAATTTCCGTCACGCAGCCGCAGGCAAATGGCACGCAAACTGGCCCAGTCATCAGCCTCACGCCCACGCTGGATGGCACCGGCGCGAATGTCCGCCTGGATGTGAATCTGGACTTGAAGCTCGCGCAACCCTAGCCGCGCGAATCAAGTCACTTCACCAATGGCTTCAGGGCGGCGGTGACCTCCGGCACGTTCGTTTCGTTAAGTGACTGCTCGGCGAAGCGCGCTTTCACCTTCGTACCGTCGGTCACGATAGTCGTCACGAACGCACGGTCGTTGATGGCCCACGCGTTCGGGCCGTCCTTGCCCTCCGCGTAAAACGCGAAAGTTGTGGCCTCCAACTTGATGGATTGCTGCACCTTGGGCAGATACTCGCGGGTTTTGTCCACGTCGTCCGTAAGCCACACGGCGACGACGTGCGTGTTCTTGCCCAACTCAGTGAGCGCCTTATCGAGGTTCTTGAGGTAGCGGCCGATGGGCCGATCGAACTTATCCCCGCGCACGAAAACATAAACGGTGGGCTTGCCCTTACGCGTCGTAGTGAAGGTGACCCGTTTGCCCGCGTCCTCGCCGGTGGCGGCGTCGGCCTTCAACTCTGGCAGCGTGCTGTCCACGGCGGGGCCGGACTCAATGGCCGCACGAGCAACGCCGGTGGCGAGTAGGGCGCAGGCGAGCACAATAGTAAGGCGAGACATAGGATGGAGGGTTGAGGTTTAGTTGTCCGGCGTCGGATCGCCGCGATGCACATGAGCCGTTTTTGCAACGCTCGTGTCTGACATCAGACTTTACTCACACATATCAGAGTGAATTTTGGCAAGGGTTTTTGTTGCGGCGCACGGCAAGGAGTGGCGCAAAAACTGTGATCGTTTTTGTCACGCGGCGGACGCGCAAGTGGACCGCGAGCGAGGCTGGACAGTTTTGCGGCTGC
>VHDH01000088.1 GCA_016871445.1 Verrucomicrobiota bacterium
CCGCAGGCTTATGAGGCATTGCCCGGCTACGCCTTCGACGAGAAAACCGGCAATGACATGGTCCGCAACCGGCTTGTTGAGTTGGGCACGCGCGTCGGCCGTCTACCGGCGGCGTTGCAGTGAAGTGTTGCCAATGCCCTACTGCTAAAGCTTCCGCAAATCCACCGCCACCAGCTTGGTCTTGTCGCGGGCAAATAACCGACCATCCGCCAGCGCCGGCTGGGCTCGCCCCTCGCGTCCGAGGATTTGCGCGCGGGCCTTTTCCCAGAAGCCCTTTGGATCGGCGGCCAAGCGGATAAGTTCTCCCGTGTCGGCGGCGACGAGCAGGTCGCTGCCGGCGAGGATGATACCGCCATGCGGCACGCGCCCGGTGTTCCAACGAACCTTGCCTGTGGCCAATTCGACGCAGCGCAATTCCGGGCGCGGGCCGGTGTCTACGCGCCCCTCGAAGCCGTAAAGAAAGCCATCGTGCAGCACGGGCGTGACGTATTGTGCGGTGAGTTGCTCCTCGCCGGACCAAATTGTTTCCACGCCGCCGGCCTTCACGCGCAGCGCCGCCGCTCCCGCGCCGTAGCCGGCAGAGATGAACACGAGGTCGCCGCTCACCACCGGCACCGCCGCGCTGACGGATGCCTGCATCTTCGGTCCCCAGGGAAAGCGGAAGCGCGTCGTGCCGTTGGTGGGATCGAGCGAAATGAGATGATGCCGCGTAAAAAAGAACGCGTGCCGTTGTCCGCCGATGGTCGCCGCGATCGGCGACGAGTAACTGGCTTCCTCATCGTTCGCCTTCCACAGCACCTTGCCAGTCGCGGTGTCGAAGGCGGCAAGGCCCGCGCCGTCTTTACCGCCCGCGTTTATCAACAGTGCCCGGCCCTCGACCAGCGGCGAGCAAGCAAAGCCGAAGAAGCCCTTGCCTGCGCCAAAGTCCTTTTGTACGTCCGTGCTCCAGAGCAGCCTGCCGGTGGCGAAGTCCAGCGCGTGCAAGTTTCCGTTCGCGCCGAACACGAACACCCGTCCGTCCGCGATGCACGGCGTGCCGCGCGGGCCATTATCGAAGCCAAAGTTGTCCA
This sequence comes from Verrucomicrobiota bacterium, assembly GCA_016871445.1. Taxonomy (GTDB): domain Bacteria; phylum Verrucomicrobiota; class Verrucomicrobiia; order Limisphaerales; family SXTU01; genus SXTU01. The sequence goes on from VHDH01000088.1 coordinate 1,071, forward strand.
CGTAGCTCGTGGGGAACGCCTGCTTCCACAACTCCTTGCCCGTCGTCGCCTCCAAGCACTCGACCAACTCCTGATTTCCAACGCGGTGAAACACGATGACCTTCCCACCGGCCACCACCGGGCCGGCCCAGCCGGAGCCGAGCTTGTGCTGCCACGCGAGCGGTGGCCCGTCCTTCGGCCAGGTGTCGGCCAGGTCAGCACCGGAGGCGATCGCGTTGCGGGTCGGGCCCAAGAACTGTGGCCAGTCGGCGGCAGGTAGGAGCAGGGCGGACCCGAGCAGGCCAAGCAGAAACGCGGGCAAATACATGTTGCCGGGATACGCGAGCCGGTGGTGCAAGGCGAGGAAAAGCCGACGCAACTAATCTGCGTTCGGATAGGAGCCGAGCACTTTGACGAAGCTGCACTGCGTGCCCAGCTGAACAATGGCTTTAGCCACTTTTGCGTCGTTGGCGTGACCATCGCAGTCCACGAAGAAGAAGTATTCCCAGGCGCGGCGCTTGCTGGGACGGCTCTCGATCTTCGTCATGTTAAGCCGGAACTTGCGGAAGGGCGCGAGCGCGCGGTGCAGCGCGCCGACTTCGTCTGCAATGCTGAACATGAGGCTGGTGCGGTCGTGGCCGGTAGGTGGGCTGCACTTACGGCCGAGGACGAGGAAACGGGTGGCGTTGGCGGCGTTGTCCTGAATGTCGTGCTCCAGCACGGGTACGCCGTATTTCTCGGCGGCGAGCAGGCCGGCGATGGCGGCGGCAGTGCGATCCTTCGTGGCCAGTTCGGCGCTGCGGGCGTTCGAGGAGGTCTCGATGATTTCCGCGCCGGCGAGGTTCTTGTGGATCCACGCACGGCATTGCGCCAGCGACTGCGGGTGGACGTAGAGCTTTCTGATCTGGTCGCGCTGCGCCTTGCTCACGAGGCAGTGCGAGATGGGCAGGACAATCTGCGATACGATCTTGAGGTCGCTGTCCACGAACATGTCGAGCGTGTGCGTGACCACGCCCTCGGTTGAATTCTCGACTGGCACGACGCCATAATCGGCGCGGCCCTTGGCGACCTCGTTGAAGACATCGGCGATGGTCTTTTGCGCCGCATAGCGCAGGCTCGAGCCGAAGCGCTGAATGGCGGCCTGATGCGTGAACGTTGCCTCTGGCCCGAGGTAAGCGATGGTCATGGACTTTTCCAACGCCAACGCGCTAGACATGATTTCGCGGTAGATGGCCCGGAGCGAGGCGTCCGTGATGGGGCCGGTGTTCTTCTTGGCGACGCGTTGAAACACCTGCCGCTCGCGCGAGGGAACGTAAATTTCCTCGCCGGCTTTGTGCTTTATTTCACCGATGCCCAAGACGTGCTTGGTGCGCTCGTTCAGCAGCGCAACCAGTTTGGCGTCGAGCGCATCAATGGCTTTACGGTGCTCCGGTATCGTCATGATGAGTAAAGGCTGACAGAAACCGAAAAAAAAGGGAAGGAAGTGCCCGCAACCCGCAAAAGCCCACTCAAGGCCATGGTTTTATCCCTCGGGCAACTTTGACCGGCTCGTTTCTGTCACAAATGAACCGCAACCGCATGTTCTCAGAAACGCGCCTACCAGCTTCCTAAGGTTCGCCTCACCGCAAGCAACGTGCCGTAGCAAGCCATGATCACCCGCAACCTGCTTTAAACAGTGCCTTCCCTCGGAAAATTCCGTTGCGCGCAGCCGTTAGGCTCTTGGTGGAGTGTCCGAAGGCTCGCTGGGTGAAGTTGTACGCGACTCAGTTGCCACGGACTCAGGCGGAGTTGTCTCCCGGGCTGCGATTTCAGGCATCGACAATTGCTCCGGCGGGGTGGTGGCCAAGCCGGGTTCCACGGTGAGCAAAGATTCGGGTTTCTTGATGGGAATTTTTCGCAACTCATCCGCGGCGGGTAAATCATCGAGGCCGCGTAGGCCGAAGTATTCGAGGAAGGTCGGCGTGGTGCCGTAGAGTGCGGGGCGGCCCACGACTTCCGCGCGGCCGGTCTGCTCCACGATGCCGCGCTCCAGCAAAGTTTGCATGACGCCATCCACGGCCACGCCGCGTATTTGCTCGATCTCCGCGCGTGTGAGCGGTTGGCGGTAAGCGATGATGGCGAGCGTCTCCAGCGCAGGCTGCGAGAGGCGACCGGGGCGATTCTTTTCGCCGACGAGAGTCTTGATCCACGGCGCGAATTCCGGTTGGCTCACGAACTGCCAAGCACCCGCGACACACACGAGGCGAAAGGTGCGCGCCGCGGCTTCAAACTCCTTCGCTAGCTCCTCGAGGAGCGCCACCAGGTCCTCGTCCTTCACCTTTTTGAACCCTTTGGCCAGCGGTTCTTCGGATAGCTCAGCGGTTTGCGCTAACACCTCACGAAGTTCCTTTGGGCTCAGCGGCTTTTGCGAGTTGAAGAGGACGGCTTCGAGGATGGTTTTAAGTTCCATATCAATTCATTCGCAAGTTCAGCTCGGCGGCGGGAGCGGGGGCAGTTTCAGCAGGTGATGTTGGCAGCGGTGGGGCTTGGGCAATCTCGATCTCGGCGAATGCCTCAGGTTGGGTGATGACGATCTGTTTGAGGCGAATTAGCTCCAGCATCGCGAGGAACGTGACGACTACCTCGGTGCGGCTGGTAGCAGCGGCGAACAATTCGGAAAATTTTACGGCTGTTCGTTCGCGGATGAGCGTGGCGATAGCTTCAATTTTTTCGCTGACCGTCCATTTGTCTTCGAAGATGTCGCGCGTGTCAGCGGTGGCGAAGCGCTTGAGGATGCCGTTGACAGCGTTGACGAGGTCGAAAATGGACACTTGCACTCGCTGGACCGGAGCCTGGAAATCAAGCTTTGGCGCAGTGCGTCGGTAGACGTTTTCCTGCGCGTGCTCCAACTCCTGCAACCGCCCGGCGGCGTCCTTGAACTTCTTATATTCGACAAGCTGCCGGATGAGTTCCCACCGCGGATCCTCGCCGTCCTCCTCGCCCTCGATGACCAGCTGCTGGTCTTTAGGCAGCAGTTCGCGACTCTTGATGTACATCAGCGTGGCGGCCATCACGAGGAACTCGCCAGCAATGTCGAGATCCAGTTCGCGCATGAGGTCCACATAGGCAACAAACTCGGTGGCAAGTTTGGTGAGGTTGACTTCGTAGATGTCCACCTCCTCCTTTTTGACGAGGTAAAGGAGGAGATCCAGTGGCCCCTCGAAGATCTCAAATTGGACTTTGAACTCGGACATCAAAACGCCCGGCGATAAGTTCGCGGGACGACGGAGAGTAAGGGCGCAGCCGTAAGTTTGGCAACGCTTTCGCGGAGCGCCTGTCGCCCATGCGTCCTTGCCCACTTAGAGGTGGGTGACGTCACATGGCTACAGCAAGTCATGTCATTGCCACAGCGGACACCGCACCCAATGGCCTGGCTGAACTTCCACCAGTTCCGGTGTTTTTTGCGAACAGTCGCTCTGCGCCTTGGGGCAGCGCGGATGAAAGCGGCAGCCGCTGGGGAATTGACCGAGGTTGGGCACGCTGCCGGGAATGGCCTGCAAGCGCTCGAGTTCGTGGCCGAGCGCGGGCACGGAATTCATCAAGGCTTGCGTGTACGGGTGCAGCGGGCGCTGGAGCAGGGCGCGCGCGGGGGACAGTTCGACGATTTGCCCGGCATACATCACGGCCACGCGGTCAGCGATGTCGCCCACGATGCCGAGGTTGTGCGTGATGAGCAGGATGCTCATGCGCAGCCGGGCCTTGAGGTCGCGCAGGAGGTCGAGGATTTGTGCCTGGATGGTCACGTCCAATGCGGTGGTCGGCTCGTCCGCGATGAGGAGCTTCGGCTCGCTGGCCAGCGCCATCGCGATCATGATGCGCTGCTGCATGCCGCCGGACATCTGGTGCGGGTAGTCGCGGATGCGCGACTCTGGCGCGGGAATGCCGACGAGTTTCAGCAGGCGGATGACCTCGTCGTCCGTGGCGAACTGTGGGCGATGAAGCTTGAGCGATTCCTTGATCTGGTTGCCGACGCGGAAGACAGGGTTGAGCGAGGCGCTCGGCTCTTGGAAGATGTAGCTGACCACGCCGCCGCGGATGGAGCGTAAATCATTTTTGTCCATCTTCAGCACGTCGCGGCCGTTGAGGAGAATTTCGCCACCGACGTAGTGGGCGGGCGGCGTGGGCACAAGGCGCGCAATGGACAGGGCGGAAACGCTTTTGCCGCAGCCGCTCTCGCCCACGAGGCAAAGCGTCTCGCCTTCAGCGATGGTAAAGGACACGCCGTCCACGGCGCGCACGGCATCGCGGCCGGTGCCGAATTCGAGTTGGAGGTTGCGGATGTCGAGGAGCATCAGAAAATGGGGAATGTAAAATGCGCGATGCGCAAGGGAAGCGGCGATGAGCGCTGCGCACCCATCGCGGCAGAGGCGCCCGCTGAACTCTGGACACTGGACGCTGGAACGCCGGGGCCAACCGTGGCCCGGTCATTCCGCATTCCACATTCCGCGCTTCGCATTCTCATGAGCTTTTGGTGTCTGCCGCATCTCGTAAGCCGTCGCCGAGGAAGTTGAAAGCCAGAACGGTGATGAAGATAGCCGCGCCGGGGGCGAGGAGCCACGGGAATTGCCGCAGGTGCTCGGTGTTCTGCGCGGCGGTGAGCATGTTGCCCCAACTCGCCTGTGGTTCTTGGATCCCAACGGCGAGGTAGCTCAAGACCACTTCACCAAGGATGTAGTAGGGCACGCTGAGAGTGGCGGCGACAATGACGTAGCTGAACGTGCTCGGGAGAATGTGTCGCGTGATGATGCGCCACGGAGTTGCGCCCAATGCCCGCGCAGCGAGGACAAACTGCCGTTCACGGAGGCTTAATGCCATCCCGCGCACTACGCGTGCCATGCTTGCCCAGCCGATAAAGCTAAGGATGCCCACGATCATCGCGTAAGCCTGCGTGGAGGTGATGTTCGCCGGGAAAGTGTTCCGTAGGGCAAGGATGAGGTAAAGCGACGGGATGGACATGATGAGTTCGCACACGCGCATGATGACGCTGTCGATTCGACCACCGAAGTAGCCGGAGATGCCGCCATTAATCATCCCAAATGTGAACGACAGCGTGATACCGATCAGTCCGATGGAGAGCGAGATCTGCGAGCCATAGAGCACACGCGAGAAGACGCAGCGCCCAAACTGATCCGTGCCAAAGAGGTAAAGCGGGTAATGCTTCTCACCCGTGCCAAACAAATGCGTCTCGCAAGGAATGAGGCCGAACAACTTGTATTTGTCCCCGCGCACGAAGAGGCGTAGCGGCTTCGCGTCGGCGGGCTTGGGCAGGTACTTAAACTGTTTGCCCTCGACCGGTTCGAACTTCGGCACGACAGGGCGCAGGCCGTCAAGGCGTGGTAGAATCGGCGGGTGGAAGAAACGGTCGCGGTCATCGCTCTCGTAGTGATAGGGCGCGACGAACCCGCCGAGCAGCGCCGCAAGGTAAAGCCCCGCGAGGATGACGCCGCCGGCCAAAGCCGACCGCCGCGCGCGGAGGCGTTTCCAGAAAATCTGGCGTGGCGAAAGCGGAAGGTTGGCAGCTGGGGCGCTCATTCCTTCAACCGTATCCGCGGGTCGCTCCACGCCAGCAGCACGTCAGCAACGAAGTTGCCCGCGATGAGCAATGCCGTAGCCATAACCACCGAGTCCACCACCAGCATGGAGTCCTTCGCCGTGTATGCCTCAATGGTCAACCGGCCCAAACCTGGCCACGCCATAATGTTCTCCACGATGAACGCGCCGGAAAGTAGGCCCGCCAGCGAGTAGCCAAAGATGGTCAGCAAGGGGTTGATGGCGTTACGGAGTGCATGCTTATAGATTACCCAGCCTTCAGGCAGGCCCTTCGCGCGCGCGGCCGTGACGTATTCCGCGCGCAGCGTGTCGAGCAGATTAGATCGCATCTGTCGCATGATGCCCGCGAGGTGACTGGCCGCCAACACCAGCACGGGCAACACGAGATGATGGGCACGGTTCCAAAACTTCTCGGTCGTTGACATCAGGTCATACAGCGAGCCTTGGGCACCGCCGATCGGGAACCAGCCCGTCGCGGCTGCGAACATCAGCGCGAGCAACGCCAGCAAGATCTCGGGAATGGACAGCCCCGCGAATGCAACGAATGAGCACGCGCGGTCCACGAGCGAATCCTTGTTCACCGCCGCCCAAATACCCAACGGCACGGCGATGCACCACGCGACGATGGTGGCAAAGAACGATAGCAGGAACGTATTCCACAACCGCGCCGTGATGAGATCCGTGGCGGAGATTTTGTATTGGATGGAATAACCGAAGTCGCCCGTCGCCACATTCTTGAGCCAGTACAGGTATTGGACATACCACGGCTTATCGAGGTGGAACTTCGCAAGGAGCTTCTCAACGGTCTCGGGAGAGATCTGGGGGTTCTGCTTTAAGCTTTGCAAATAACCGCCGGGCGTTAGTGACATGAGCAAAAACGTGAGCAACGAGACGCCGAGCAAAATCGGAATCATGTGCAGCAGGCGTTTCAGCAAAAACGTGCCCATATATTTGCGCAGGGTGCGGACGGCGAGCCCGCGAGCAAAGTTCAAAGTTCTTCCATTGAGCAAGCAACAAGAGCGAGTTTCTCATCGCTACACTCAATAAGAAAATAAACTTTCCCTAGCTGACCGAACGCATGAGTCCAGTCGGTCCAGCTCTGTGCGGCTGCCCAGTTCACCCGCTCGCTTGCCCCAAGACTAGTCAACAGAGGTGAAATTCTTCTTCAACTCGTAGAGGTTCCGCGTCGCTCTATCAGGGATAGAGGAAACAGGCCGTTTTTATTTTCCGTCTTGGCAGTTGCTGCGGTTCGTTAGTTCCTGGTTTCATTCCACAGCACGCGCAGATTTTTTGTGGCCCGGCCGGCGAGGATCAAATCGGGCTTTCCGTCGGCGTTGAGGTCGGCAGCTTTCGCGTCTTCGATGGCCACTTCGTCGGCGGAGAGGTCGGTCTTGCGCCATTGTTTGCCATCTTTGTCCAGCGGGGTAAAGAGGCGCACGCCGGGGACGCCCTTGGGGTTCATCGCGCGCCAGCCCACGACCACCTGATCGCTGCCGATGCCGAGGAAATCCGCAACGACGACGGCGTGGCCGTCTTTTAACGTGTCGTCAAGGACGAGGCGGGGCCAGAGGCCCTTGTTGTTCGCGGGTTGGGTGTAAATGGCACTGGTGTTGCCATGCATCGGTTCGACGGTGGCAAGAAAGCGTGTGCCGCCGGGGAGCTTGCCGTCGCGGACTTCACCGGCCCACTGGTCGGTGAATTGCTTCTTCTTCCAATCGCCGGTGCTGCGACCAAACCAGAAAACTCCCTCTTTCGCGCCGGTGACGAGCTCGTGCTCGGGATCGGCGTCCCAATTGATGGGGTGGAAGTTGTGGCTAGCGTGGGAGAAGTCGCTGACGAGGGAGAGCTTCCATGGGTCTTTTGGGTTCGCGGGCATGGTGTAGGCGTAGACCTTGCTGCCTTCGCCAGCGTTGTTTTTATTACCGCGTCCGTGCAGGGGCTTGACGATGAGATCCCATTTACCGGACGGGGCCTTGACCCAGTGCATGCGGTGGACGGTTGGCTCGTGGTGGAGCTTCACCGGTTCCCATTTTTGCGTGCGATCCTTCGCCGCGAGAAGATAGAAGACCGCGCCGCTCTTGTTCGTGTCGCTTGTCTCGCCGGGGTTCCAGCCGGCGCCGACAGCAATCTCGCATTTGCCGTCCCCGTCAATGTCCTGCGCGGCGATGCAGACATGGTCCTGCGGAGTGAGATTCTCGGCGATGATGTGCTTCTTCCACGAGGGGTTGTGATACCATTGCACCGTGTTCTTGTCGGCGAGGAGGATGTCGGGCTTGCCATCACCATCTACGTCCGCAATGGCTATGCCATAGCCAATGTTGACGGCGGTATCAATGTCCTGCGGACGAAACTTGGGCTGAGGCGGCTCAGCGGCAAGGGCGGCGAGGGCGAGAAAAAGTAGGGCAAACACCAATGGTTTCATAGTGAGTGTCAGCGTAGTCGGCAGCCCGGATGCTCCAAGGAGAATTTTTCAGAGTTATCGCAGCGGGTGAAACCGGGTATTCGCACCAAGCAATTGGGCCAGGCGAGATGATCCACGTGCAGTGCGCTGAAAGATATTGGCATAAAGTCGCTTTTGGGTCTGCTCTGATGGGTCGCGGGACGAGTGCCCGGTTGTGTGTGGGTCGCTAAGTTGCCCGCAGCGTCTGCCAAACTGATTGCCCCTGTCCGCTGGCACCGATATTCTTCTCGCCCATGCAAATTGCGCCCGCTTTCAAATCACCAGCCCGCCTGTTGATGGGTCCCGGACCCAGTAATGCTGCCGCCGAGGTGCTAGTGGCGATGAGTCAGCCACTCGTTGGGCATCTCGACCCAGTGTTTGTGAAGATGATGGAGGAATTGAAGGTCATGCTCCGTGCCGTCTTCCTCACGCGTAATGAAATGACTTTTCCTCTCAGCGGCACTGGCAGCGCGGGCATGGAATTTTGCTTCGTAAACTTGGTTGAACCAGGCGACGAGGTCATCGTCTGCGTCAACGGTGTTTTTGGCACGCGCATGGTCGAGGTGGCCGAGCGGTGTGGCGCACGCGTGACGAAGGTCGAGGCCAGCTGGGGCAACATCATCGCCCCAGCGCAGATCGCGGAGGCTTTGCGCACGGTGACCAAGCCCAAGCTCGTCGCCCTTGTGCACGCTGAAACTTCCACCGGCGCGCTCACCCCCGTCGAGGAAATCTCCAAGCTTGTTCACGACGCGGGCGCGTTGCTGCTGCTAGATACGGTGACTTCGCTCGGTGGGTGTCCGGTAAGGCTAGACGAGTGGAATGTCGACGCGGTTTACAGCGGCACCCAGAAGTGCCTGAGTTGCCCGCCGGGCCTCGCGCCAGTTTCGCTAAACGCGCGCGCGCTAGAAGTCGCGCGTCGTCGCCGCCCCAGAGTGCAGAGTTGGTATCTCGACGTGAATTTGCTGGCATCTTATTGGGGCCAAGAGCGCGTGTATCACCATACCGCGCCGATCTCGATGAACTATGCGCTGCACGCCGCGCTGCGCCTCGTACTGGAGGAGGGCCTCGAAAACCGCTGGCGACGCCACCAGCAGAACCATCTCGCCCTTAAGTCCGCCCTCGCAGCTATTGGCTTGGAACTCGCTGCGCAGGCAGGCCACCAACTCTGGCAACTTAACGCCATCCGCGTGCCGCCGGGCGTGGACGAGGCAGAAGTGCGCCGCCGGTTGCTCCACGACTTCAACATAGAGGTCGGGGCTGGCCTCGGTCCGCTGAAGGGCAAGATCTGGCGCGTCGGCCTCATGGGCGAAAATTCCTCGCGCGAGAACGTGCGCTTGTTTCTCTCCGCTTTCTGCCAAGTGCTTAACGAGTGTGGGCGTAAGACCGACGCGCCGGCCGCCCTCGCGGCGGCGGCCTGAAATTTCCTTGGCCGGCTCCTGCGTGCTTGGCAATATGACACCAAACCTAATGCCTGCGATTGAGTTGGCGTGAGCCTATGTCGAAAACCTCTTTGACCCGTAAGTTGCAGGATGTGGATTCGGTGCCGGCGGCAGTGACACCTCCAGCGCATCCCACGGAAACCTCCTTTGTCCGCAAGCCCAAGCTCACCACCGGCAAGTCTCGCAAGCGCGACATTCCCGAGGGCCTTTGGCAGAAGTGCCCCAAATGCGCCACCATGCTCTACGACAAGGAGTTGGACGCTAACCTCAAGGTTTGCCTCAAGTGTGGTCACCATTTCGCCATCGGCTCACGCGAGCGTATCCACTCGCTTGTCGAGACTTGCACGTTTGAGGAGATGGATGCCGGCATGACTAGCGTGGACGTGCTTAAGTTCACGGGCGTTGCCACCTACACCTCCAAGCTTGAAGCCTATAAGAAAAGCACCGGCCTAAAAGATGCCGTCATCACGGGCGTTGGCACCATCGGCACCCAGCGTGTCGCGCTAGGCGTGATGGACTTCAGCTTCCTCGGTGGTTCCATGGGATCGGTAGTGGGTGAGAAGCTCACCCGCGTCATTGAGGCCGGCACGGACAAGGGTTTGCCCGTGGTCATCATTTCGACCAGTGGCGGGGCGCGGATGTATGAAGGGATGTTCAGCCTGATGCAGATGGCCAAGACCAGTGCGGCACTCGCCTATCACGCGCGGAACAAACTTCCTTACATTAGTGTGCTCACCCATCCCACCACCGCCGGCGTGATGGCCAGCTATGCGAGCTTGGGGGACCTCATCATCGCCGAGCCGGGCGCCATGATCGGCTTCGCGGGCCCGCGTGTTATCAAGGATACTACCCAGGCTGAACTTCCGCCGGGCTTTCAGACCGCGGAGTTCCTCCTCGAGCACGGGCTCATTGACGCCATCGTGCCGCGTAAGGAACTTAAAGACGCCCTCTGCGGTTACCTTGGTGCGCTGATGGCGGGCCACCGCCGCGAGCAAGCGGCCTGATGCGGTCACTTCGTCGCAGTTCCGCGTCGGCGAGCAGCTTGGAATTCGCGCCGCAAATCCGTCAGTGCCACCGCATGTCGGCCGTTGACGTTCGCCTTCTCCAGCCCCTCGACCAGCGTCGCGAACTTTTCTTCGATCACCGGCCGCGTGGTGAAATCCTCGGCCCTGAGGTTGGGAAAGCAGAACTGGTTGAGGCGTGATATGCTGGTGTTGAGGTTGACTTCGTCTTGTGCCCGCATGAAAAATAATGCGGCAGAAATAAAATAGTCCGCACCGACGGGAAATTGTCTCGAGTTCACCGCACGAATGGCGTTGTCGAAATAAGTCAGGCCAAACGCGTGCGCGTTGCGCTTTTCAATCAGCTCCGTCATCAGTTGGATCTTCCGGTTCGTCTCTTCGCCGAGCTGAGCCAGCGTATTGCTGGACGCGCCAGCAGCCGTGGCTGCGGAAAGCTGTGCGCGCAGCGATTGCGTCAGTTCGACTATTTTGCGGTCCACCGCCTGCTCGCGCGCGGTGAGTCGAGCATTAAGGACGTTGTCTAGATCGCGGTTGAACGCGGCCAGGTGCGCTGCGTTCGTCGTCTCCAAAGCCTTTTGGATGGCAAGTTTGTCCTGCTCGTAGTTTTTGTGGCTGGCGAACCACGCGAATAACACGAGGATGGCCGACAGGCCAAGCATCAGTCCGACGGCGATTTTAATTGTGTCCAAGAGTCGGCGCTCGCTCCCCTCCAAGGCCTGCACCTGTGCCTTCAGGGCCTCCAGTTCGGGATTAGGTTTGCCGGGTTCGGCACTCATTGTTTGTTTTTTCAGAATGGCTTCTGGCCGCGTGGTTGTCCAATTTCAAATGATTTATTCCGAAATCTGTTTTGGTCAGCGCTCGTCTGCGGCGCACATCCTTTACAGCTACCAATGCCTAACCTCGATTTTACAAACTGACCGCAACGGAGCGAATTTCTGCCCGGCTCCGCTTCGTTACTTGCCCGTCTTGCCGAGGAGAAAGGCCAGCAGGTCGTTCAGTTCCGTCGGCGTGAGGGCTTCGTGAAAGTTCGTGGGCATCAAGGAAGTCTCCGTCTCGCGGCGCTCTTTTACGTCCGCCTTGGCCACGCGGGCCTCTTGACCGTTCGCCAAAGCGTAGATGAACGCGCCGCCTTCCTCGCGCCGCGCGAGGCCGCTCACTGTCTCGCCGTCCTTCAGCACAAAGACCGTCGTGCGGAACGCTTTGTCCACGTTCCGGTTCGGGTCAAGGATGTCCTCCAGCAACCGCTCCAGGCCCCGGCCACCGATGCCGTCGAGCTGCGGCCCCACGAGCGCGCCCTTGCCGTCGAGTTGGTGGCACGCGACGCACGCCTTCGCGAACGCTTCCGCCCCGCGCGCCGCGTTGGCCTGCTGCGGCTTGAACTCGGCGCGCTTGGCCTCAATCAATTTCTGCAACTGCACGTCAGCGGCCGGCAGGTTCTTCACCA
>VHDH01000089.1 GCA_016871445.1 Verrucomicrobiota bacterium
GAGCCCGCTCCCGGCGCGAACACCCCGCCGCCCGCGTCTGCCCCGAAAGGCGACGGCAAGAAGGACAAGAAAGCCGCTGCTGCTGATCCAGTTTGCGGCCGGGACGCAGTCCAACCTGCTGGTGACGGCAAGAAGGGCAAGAAAGCCACTGAAACCAAAACTCTCCCGCTCCCTCCGCGCACCGAGAAAATCGAATGGAGCGCGGGCACCAAGGTGCTCCTCATAGGCGGCGGCAGTTCGCACGACTTCCAGCGCTTCTTCAACCTCGCCGATGTCGCCACGCTGAAGGCCGCCAAGTTCTCCGTGAACTACACCGAAAGCCCGCTTGACTTCGTGGACCATGTGAAAAACGTGGACGTGCTCGTTCTCAGCGTAAACACACCCGCTTTCACTACCCCCGCTGCGCGCAAGGCCCTTTTTGACCACGTGAACGCGGGCAAAGGGGTCGTCCTACTGCACGCCGGCGTTTGGTACAATTTCGGCGACTGGCCGGAATACAATCGCGAGTTGGCCGGCGGCGGCTCGCGAGGCCACGACCGCCTCGGCGAATATGAAGTCAAAGCCACTGACGGAACTCATCCCATCATGAAAGGCGTCCCCGCCAGCTTCCGTATTACCGACGAGCTTTACTACTTCGTGCCGGACGCCGCTGGCACGCCCATCGAAATCCTCGCCACCGCGACCTCGACAGCGAAGCCTGGCACCTACCCGCAAGTCTTCGTGGTGAAGCACGCTAAAGCGCGTATCACCGGTCTGACCCTCGGCCATGACGGCCGCGCGCACGACCTGCCGGAGTTCAAGCAACTCCTCGTGAACAGCATTGAGTGGGTGAAAAAGTAGTTTCAAATTGCCTCAGTTTCTTGCCGCCTGATGTCCGAGAGAATCCCGAGACTCTTAACCCTCAACTAATTGGGCATTTTGGGTGATCAGGTAGGCCGGTAACCGCAACGTGCTTTAGGGAAAAGCCTATAGGAAGAGTTGCTTTCTGAGCTGTCTGGCTTGGGTAATTAACCTCCCAAGCCTCAAGCACTTCCTGAGCCCACTGCGGGTGAAACTACCGGGCAAGCCTGCTTTTGGAATGGACAAATACCTCTCGTTCGCCTTGAAGTATGGACTCTTTTTGCGGCCCGGATGGCCAGCTAAACCAGACGCATGAGCGCCGACAAATCGATTCCCAACGGGTCTAAGAAAACAGCCCCTAAGCCAAAGGCTCAGGCCGTGCCGCCGCCTAAGAAAATGGGCGAGCCGATGGCAGAAACCCCATCCGGCCCAGTGGCCTCGCTCTTTAAGCAAACGGACTGGCTGACCTTTGCCATAACCACAATCGTAGTCTTTGTTGGTTATTGGTTTACGTTGGCGCCAGACCTGACATTGGAAGACTCGGGTGAATTAGCGGTCGGCTCGATGTATGCGGGCGTGCCACACCCGCCCGGCTATCCGGTCTGGACGCTGTTCACCTGGCTAATCTGCGAGTTGGTTCCGTTCTACAACATCGCGTGGCGGGTGGCTTTAGCTTCGGCCATTTGCGGGGCGCTGGCGTGCGGGTTGATCGGGCTGATGGTGTCACGTGGCAGTGCCATGATCATCGAGGGGTTCGAGGACTTGAAAAGCATTCAGCCCCGCGTGCGCAACGCGATCTGCGTGGTGTCGGGATTCGTGGGTGGAATGCTGATGGGCTTCAACGGCTTTCTCTGGAGCCAAGCGGTGATCGTGGAGGTTTATGCGATCAGCGCTCTCTCACTGGTGTTGATGTTGGTGTCCATCATGCGATGGATGCACGCGCCGCACCAGTCGCGCTACATCTGGTGGGCGGCATTCTGGCTGGGTATCTGTTTCACGAACCACCAGACGTTGCTGGTGGCGGTGATCGGCCTGCAGGTGGCCGTGCTAGCGCGAGACGCGAAGTTGGGGCGGGACGTATTTTTCGGCAACGTCGTGATCTTCGTTTTGATGGGACTCGGTTTGTTGTTCCGATACGGCGGCACGGGAGGCATCGCTGGATCCGGGTTGAATATGGCTTACCTCAAGTCGTTCGTGGTGATCGGCTTGGCCTCAATGGTCGTGACCGTGGTGCTCTTCCTGCACACGGGCGGCAAACTTGGGACGGAATGGAAAGCAGCGCTGGGGATGCTTGTCGCATTTGTAATCGGCGCAGGCTTTTACCTCTACATGCCACTGGCAGGCATGACGACACCGCCAATGCAATGGGGCTATCCACGCACGATCGAAGGTTTTCTGCACGCGCTGACTCGCGGACAATACGAAAAAGGCAACCCTACCTCCGGTCTCGACCGTTTCTTCGGCCAGATTCAGGCCTACGTGGACGGCTCAATCGAGGAGTTGAATATTGTCTATCTGGCCATCGGGCTCATCCCGCTCGCGGTGATTTTCTACCGGCGTATTGAGCAGGAGGAGAAGGTTTGGCTGGGCGCTGTGTCGGCGATTTACGGATTTCTGTGCCTCCTCAAGCTCGCGACAAACTTTGCGGAATACCGGTCGGTGGTGCCCGGGATGATTTACGGTTATGTGTTTCTGTTGATTGGTGTCATCCCGTTCCTGTTTTTTCGCCATGCCGGGGGACGCCCTGAACGCGCCTGGCTAGCTGGCTTAACTACGGTATTCCTGTTTCTCTCGCTGATGCTGATCTACCTATTGAACCCGCCGCCAGACCGGCAAAGCCAGCAGTTAAACAAGGTTTTCTTTACCGCTTCATATGTCCCCATCACCATGCTAGTGGGCTACGGGCTGGCGATGCTGGCGGCGGCAGCAGCGGCTAATTACGCGCTATTTCGTCGGGTGCTACTGACCAGCAGCGCGTTGGCCGGCGCGGTGGCGTGGTATGCCCATTCCATCAATGAGGTGCAGTTCCCGCTGGCTATTTTTACCACGCAATTTGGCATTGGGCTGGCGGCTGCGTTCATAGCGCTCTTCCTCATCGCACGCACACGGCTGCCCATCCACCTGCTTCTGGCGCTTTACTGCGTGCTGCCAGCGCACACGATCCTCTCGCACTGGGGTGAAAACGAACAGCGGGGACACTTGTTCGGATTTTGGTTCGGCCACGACATGTTCACGCCGCCCTTCGAAGATTCGCAGGGTAACCTAAGCTACGACCGGAAGGAACGCGAAGTCGCTCTCAAGGATCCGTTGCGCATGAAATACACTTACCCCGAGATGACCCCACACACCGTGCTCTACGGCGGGACTGACCCAGGCCGTTTCTGCCCGACCTACATGATTTTTTGCGAAAGCTTCATTCAGCCGCACCAGCGTCGAAACCCAGATTTCGACCGCCGCGACGTTTACATTATCACGCAGAACGCCCTCGCTGATGGCACCTACCTCAACTACATCCGCTCGCACTATAATCGCAGCAACCAACCCGACCCACCATTCTTCGGGGGCACAGTGGACTATTTACAGGGCCTCGTCCTGGGCGCCCGGGCTAGACAAGCCAAGGCCGTCGGCCAGCCGTATGAAGCCGGAACTTTAGCCAAACTCATGGGCCTGCTGCAGGGGCCGGCCAAGCCGCTGGACTGGATGTTCGGCGAAAAGATCGGGAAGGCCGTCGAGCAAAAACGCCGAGCTGGCACATCGGCCTTCAAGCCAGAGCACTTCACCAACGTCAAGGCCCTCGCCCTGAAGCTCGCGCCCGGGCCGCAGCAGGATCCACTTAGCAAGTGGCTACATGAGCAAATCGGAGAGGACACCCGCAGACTGCTTGCCAACGGCGACGAGTCGGCACTGCGCAAGGCATTAGCCCGCGAGTTGAACGTGCTCATTGAACGCGAAATGCCCGAGCGCTGGAAGATTTTCGATGATTTGCACCGCATTCATGCCGAACACGCCGGGCAAGAAGCTGCCGCGCAAGAGCAGGGCAAGCAGTTGGAGAGCGCCATTCAGGCGCAGGCGCAATTGCAGGCCCAAAAGGGAGACCGCGCGGCGGCCCAACTCGCGCAGCAGACCCTGCTTCGCGTGCAAACCGAAACGGCTGCCAAGCTCAAAACCATTCAAGATATTCGGGAGCAAGCCAAGCAGGCGCGCCGGGAGCAGTTCTTCAATTCCTCTATGCCGTTCTTCAGCTCCAACCGTTTCGCACACGTGAAACTTGACGCGCGAATGCAGCGCTTCACCCGACAGGACCTTACTTGGGCAGCCATTCGCCTGAACCGCTTGCTGCTTGAAGCCGCATATCCTGACGCCATCGCCAAGAGCGCAGGCGGCGTTTATCCCGACCTCGAAATCAATATCGCCACCGTCGAGGATTCCTCGAAATCTTTCACCGAATACGTGGAGGACGCCCGTCGCCGACTCGACCACGACCAACGTTTTCCCAACGAGCCAAGACAAATTAAACCCGGCGAAGATGTCAAATATGACGAGGCCACCGGCCGCATTCAGGTCAGTGGGCAGGTCGCCGTCATGTCCATTAACGGCCTGCTCACCAAGGTCATGTTCGATAAGAACCCCGACCACGACTTTTACGTCGAGGAAAGCTTTCCGCTGGACTGGATGTACCCGCACCTGACGCCCTCCGGCATCATCATGAAGATCAACCGCCAGCCGCTGCCGGAGATGACGCAAGAGGTCGTAGACCGCGACCATCGCTTTTGGAGCAAGTATTCCGAGCGGCTCATTGGCAACTGGATCGATTACGACACCTCGGTCTCGAACATTTGCCGCGTGGCCGAACAAGTTTATGTGAAACGTAATTACCAGGGCCTCAAAGTGGACGGCAAGGATGTGCTGCCAGACTCGCGCTTCGTGCGCGACGACGATGCTCAAAAGGCTTTCTCTAAGCTCCGCAGCGCCATCGCGGGTGTTTACTTCTGGCGTATCAACGAGGCGGGCCGACGCGGAAATCTCGCCGAACAGCAGCGCATGATCAAGGAATGCGACTTCGCGTTCCGACAGGCGTTCGCCTTTTGTCCATTCAGTCCCGAAGCCGTCTTCCGCTACACAAACCTCCTCATCAGCATGGGCCGGCTGGACGACGCAATCCTAATCGCAACCACCTTTCAAAAGCTCGATCCTAACAATCGCTCAGCCAGAGACCTCATTGACCAGCTCAAAGGCTATCGCCAGATGCAGGGTGCGCAGACGCAGGCCCAATCGCAGGTCGCACAAATTGAAGCATCCTTCCGGGCTAACCCCGCCAACGCGCAGCTCGGCATGCAACTTGTCTCCGTCTACGCGCAGCTCCGCAACACAAACGCTGCGATCGGCACGCTCGATACGCTGGCGCAGGCCATCACTAACGACGCTGTCGCGCTCGTGCCCATCGCACAGGCCTATTTGCAGCTCGGCCAGCCCGCGAAGATGCAACTCACCATCACCCGGCTGGGGCCCTTGGCGGAGCGCATTCTTGCAAACCCACAAGCTGACAACAACCAACTGCAGGCCGCATTGCAGACGTATCAGATGTCCGGCAACGCTGGGCGCATGGGCGACTCACTCACTCGTCTGATCCAACTCAACCCGAACAGCCCCGAGCTGTGGTATGACCTCGGCGCGCTACTGACTTTTCAGGCCCGCACCAATGAGGCCATCACCGCCGTCAGCAACGCCGTCCGCCACAGCAACGCGCGCCTGACTCAAGGGGTTACCAACGCAAATAACCTGCAAGCAATGGCGGCCACGGACCAGCGCTTCAACAACATACGCGCTCACCCGGACTTTCAGAAGGCGGTACAGCAGAAGCCTTGATGCAATTATAAATTGCTCAGGGCGATGGGTGCGAGTGGCCCAAACATTGATCGGCTTAACGTCATTGACTGCGGCTATTTCCTGCCGCTTCTCAGGAGCTGCGAATATTCAACAGCGTTAGGGAGCGTCGTACTCCGAAACTTCAGGGAATTCTAAGAGTGGATTGGATGCGGAGTGCGCTTTAGTTGAAGCGGCACTAAACTCCGCGCTGGTCGGGGGACCATACGACCTTGTGCATCTGCAACTGGTAGCGCACCGGCAGCGCGTCCGCGATGACCCGCTCTACCAATTCCAGCCGTGTGATCGGCGTTTGGCCGGCGGGCACCGCTTTAAGCGAGGCGTCGCGCTGGTGGGCTTGCAATGGGGCAACCCACGAAAACAACACCGGGCATACGTTCGCAAGGTTATGCCGCGCCAGTTGCTCCTTCGCCCACGCGTAGTCCTCTACCGTGCCGATCACGAACTTCACCTCGTCCGTGGCCTTGAGGTGCGGAAGGTTTTCCCATCGATTCCGAGCGGCCTCGCCACTGCTCGGGCACTTCAAGTCCATGATCCGCCGCACGCGCGGATCCACCTGCGCGATGTCCAACGCGCCGCTTGTCTCGACCATTACCGTGAAACCTGCTTCGCACAATCGTCGCATCAATGGCAGCGAATTGGGCTGCAACAAGGGCTCTCCGCCGGTCAATTCCACCAGCGGCAGGCGGTGAGTGACCGGCGATGGATTATCGGGAATTTGATAAGGGACCGCCAGCCGCTCGACCGCTGCGAGGATCTCGTCCAGCGACTGCCGATTCCCTTCAGTGAACGCATAAGCGGTGTCGCAATACGAGCAACGCAGGTTGCACGCCGTGAGCCGGATGAATACGCAGGGTAGCCCCGCAAAGGTACTCTCGCCTTGCAGGCTCAGGTAGATCTCGTTGACGTTTAAACTCTCAGCCACGCGCACAGTGTAACCGGTGGCCGGAGCGAGGAAAGGCCGGAGCGCAGCGGTGGTCCTCGCTGGGCATTCGCGGGCAATCGGTTTATAGTTCTCAGCCGCCCTCACGGCGAAACTTGGCAATGGCCACTGACTACATCCGCATCGGCGGTGCGCGGCAGCACAACCTTAAAGCGGTCACACTCGCGATTCCGCGTGGCCGGCTGGTGGTCATCACCGGACTGTCTGGCTCGGGCAAGTCCTCGCTCGCCTTCGACACAATTTATGCCGAGGGCCAGCGCAAGTATGTGGAAAGCCTCTCCGCCTATGCGCGACAGTTCCTCGACCAGCTGCAAAAACCGGACGTAGACTACCTCGAGGGGCTGTCCCCGACCATTGCCATTGAACAGCGCAGCTCCGGTTCCAATCCGCGCTCCATCATCGCCACGACCACGGAGATCTACGACTATCTGCGGCTGCTCTTCGCGCACGTCGGGCAGCCGCATTGTCCCGTGAGCGGCCAGCCCATCTCGCGGCGCACGACCACGGACATTGTGGACGAAATCGCGTCACTCCCCACCCGCACACGCATAATGTTGCTCGCGCCAGTCATCGAGAAACAAAAGGGCGAGTTTCGGGACGTGATCGAGCGGTTGGCACGCGATGGCTTCGTTCGGGCACGAGTGGATGGCGAACTAGTCGAGCTTGCCGCGAACGTCCGCATCAAGTTGGACCCGAAACAGGCGCATACCATTGAAGTCGTCGTGGATCGGTTGGTGGTTGATGAAAAAATCCGCGTGCGACTGGCAGACTCAGTGGAGACGGCGTTGAAGTGGGGCGGAGGAAAGTTACTGGTGCTTTCGCAGGCCCCCGAAGCAAGTGGTCAGTTAGAGCGCGGAGGTAATGCCGTCGACTTGCAAATGCCGTCCGCAACTTCTGTCTCCCCCTCCCCTCGGAAGGGAGAGGGGCGTGGTGAGAAGTCGGTTGCTGCGATGGCCAACACGCTCACTCCATCCCAGCCCGCTCCCTCACCTCCAGCGGCGGAGAGGGAGAAGAAAGCAGCGCCATGGACCGAGGCGCTCCTTTCTAACCGCATGTACTCGCCTGCCACGGGTGCTACGTTCGATCCGCCAGAACCCAAGCACTTCTCGTTCAACTCGCCGTTTGGGGCGTGTCCGGTATGTCACGGGCTAGGGCAGAAGATGGTCTTTGACCCTGCGCTCATTGTTCCGGACGCGGAAAAGTCGCTCGAAGGTGGAGCGGTAATACCGTGGCGGCGCGGCGGGAAGCGAATGATTGTTTATTACAAAGCGCTTCTGCGCGGGCTTTGCGCCCACTATGAGGCGAAAATGGATGTGCCGTGGAAATCGCTGCCAGAGGACTTTCGCCGCGTTATAATCCACGGTTCCGGCGATACCGAGGTAAGCTTTCACTTCATGCGCGCCGGCAAGGTCAGCAAAATTTCACGGCCATTCGAAGGGGTATTGAAGAACCTCGAACGCCTCTACACTGAGAGTGAAAGCGAATTTACCCGTAACCGATTAAAGGCGTTCATGGCTCCAGAGCACTGCGATGCATGCGGCGGCAAGCGGTTGCGGCCGGAGGTGCTGGCAGTAACTTTAGGCGGGGCGAATAGTTCATTTTCATCAATCAATGTCCCACCGAGCAAGAGCGCTCACGGTGCCAGACTGAATTCTGAATCAACGAGTACCAAAAAGTTTCACCGTAAAGCGCCCGGCCTTTCCATCGCCGATGTCTGCGCGCTCTCCGTCGACACAGCTGATCTCTTTTTTGCCTCGCTCCCGCTCACGGAGTTTCAGCGCAAAATCGCCGGTGAACTGGTGAAAGAGATTCGCGCCCGTCTGGGCTTCCTGAAGAACGTTGGCCTTGGCTACCTCACGCTCGATCGCGAGTCCGGCACACTCTCCGGCGGCGAGGCGCAGCGTATCCGGCTGGCGACACAGATCGGTGCAGGTCTCGTTGGCGTCATCTACATTCTCGACGAACCAAGCATCGGCCTTCACCAGCGCGACAACGAGCGCCTGCTCAAAACCCTCGAAGGCCTCCGCGACCTCGGCAACTCCGTCCTCGTCGTCGAGCACGATGAGGACACCATCCGGCGCGCCGACCACGTCATTGATCTGGGCCCCGGTGCTGGCACGCATGGCGGCGAAGTCGTCGCGCAGGGCACTGTCGCCGAAGTGATGACGAATCCCCGTTCGCTCACGGGCCGTTACTTGAGTGGCGACTTGAGCATCCCCGTCCCGCGCAAACGCATTTCGCCCGTAGGCAAAGCAGGCTGGCTGGAAATCACCGGTGCGCGGGAGAACAATTTGCAAAACGTCACTGCACGAATTCCGCTTGGCACGCTCACGTGCGTCACCGGCGTGAGCGGTTCTGGTAAGAGCACACTCGTGTGCGACATCCTGCAGCGACATTTGTTTCGTCTATGGTTTGGCTCCAAGGAGCGGCCCGGTGCGCACCGCACCATCACCGGCACCGAGTCGCTCAACAAGGTGGTGGTCATTGACCAAACGCCCATCGGCCGCACGCCGCGTAGCAACCCGGCGACCTACACCGGCATTTTTAATGCCATTCGTGACCTCTTCGCACAGCTCCCGGCCGCAAAGATTCGCGGCTACGACGCGGGCCGTTTCAGTTTCAATGTGAAAGGTGGCCGCTGCGAAAAATGCCAAGGCGACGGCTTGCTAAAGATTGAGATGCACTTCCTCCCGCCAGTCTATGTGACCTGCGAAGGGTGCGCGGGCCGGCGTTACAACCGCGAGACTCTGGAAATTAACTTCAAGGGCATGAATATTGCCGATGTGCTCGACCTCACCGTGGATGAGGCGGTGAGTGTCTTTCGCGCGGTACCCAAAATTTACGAGCCGTGCCTTACACTCGCGGAAGTCGGCCTGGGCTATTTACGGCTGGGCCAGCCGGCCACAACGCTCTCCGGCGGCGAGGCGCAGCGCGTGAAGCTCGCTTCCGAACTCTCTCGCCGCCAAACCGGCAGAACGCTCTACATCCTCGACGAACCCACGACGGGCCTGCATTTTCAGGACGTAGCGAAGCTGCTGGAAGTGTTTTTCAAACTCCGTGCGCCGGGGAATACCCTGCTGGTCATCGAGCACAACTTGGAGGTCATTAAGTGCGCTGACTGGATTCTGGACCTCGGCCCGGAGGGCGGCACCGGTGGCGGGCGCATCGTGGCGGAAGGCACGCCCGAGACCGTGGCCGCCACCCCCGGCAGTCACACGGGGGAATTTTTGAATCGAATCCTTGGCCCGATGACGAATAATGCAAGCCAGTGAACGACCAACGCATACTGCGAACCCAAAAATTTGGGAAAGACGACGATGGGGAACGATCAACACCCATCTTTGGCTTCCAAAAATCTTTGGGCCGGCGTTGTGAGGCGCTCCTGCTGGCGTTTGTATTGTGGACATTCCCGCTGTTTGCCGCTGACTTCGCGGATCCACTGGAGGAGCGGGATTTTACGGCGGCGACGCGGGCGTTTCAGGACTTAAACTACGAGCGGGCCGAGCGCGAGTTCGGCGACTTCGCAAAGAACTGGCCGAACTCCAACGTACGCGGCGAGGCATTGCTACTTCAAGCGCGGGCACGGCATGAGCAAGCAAAGTTCACCGGGGCCATCGACCTGCTTACGACCGCTCTGCCGCAAGCCGGCAGGCTGGCGGACCAATATCAGTTCTGGCTGGCCGAGGCGCGGTTTAGCGCGCGGCAATTCGACAAGGCCGCCGAGACCTACGCCCTGCTCGTGCGGGATTTCACCAATTCACCGCATTACCTCGCCGCTGCGCATAACGAGGCGTTAGCACGCCATAGATTAGGCAACCAGCGCGAGAAAATCGTTAGTCTGCTGCGCGATCCGAACGGCGCGTTCCAGCGCGCAGCAAGGATATCACCCACCAATGATCTCGTAGTCAGTGGCACGTTGCTGCTGGGCGAGGCGCTGTTGACCGGTCGTGATTTCGCGGCAGCAGAGCAGGCCGCACGGGCGCTGGAGGGGCGCCGACTGGAGCCGGAAGTTGACTGGCAACGGCGCTTTCTTATCGGGCGTGTGCTGACTGAAGCAAACCGTCCCGCCGAGGCGCTGCTGGTGGCAACCAATTTGGTAAAGCTGGCTAACGGATTGAAGCAGCCGCTGCTCGAGGCCGAGTCGCACTCGCTGCACGGTTCCGTGCTGGAAAAGCTCGGCAAACTGGCGGATGCAGTGGCGGCGTACACCAACAACTTGGCCAACATCACGCCTGTGTCGCTGCGGCATCACGCGTTGACGAGGGTGGTGGATCTTAGCCTCCGCCAGCAACGCGACGCGGACACCGTCATATTGCTGGAGCGTTACTCCGCTCAGTTTCCAGGCGACGCCCGGCTCGACCTAGCCCAAGTAACGCTGGGCGAACTGCGAGTAAAGGAGTTCCACGCGCTGCTTACCGGAGTTAACGCGACCGCGCGCACGAACCTGCTCTCCATGGCCCTAACGAACCTGACTTTTGCGCTTACCATTCATACGAACAGCCCGCTGCGCGGTCGCGCGCACTACCAGCGCGGCTGGTGTCTGTGGCATCTGGGTCAACCCGCGCCCGCCGCCGCCGATTTTGCAGCCGCCGCAACGCTGCTGCCGAAGTCTGAGGAACAGGCCATGGCGCGCTTCAAGCTCGCAGAAGCGCAGACGCTGCAAAATGACCATGCCAACGCACTGCGCAATTTCCAACTGGTGGTTGAGCAATACGGTGATTTGGAGCGGGTGCGCAATGCTTACTTCGACGAGGCGCTTTACCGCGCGATGCGTTCAGCTTGGGCAGTTACAAACCAAGCGGCGGCCGAGGCGGCGTTTCGCAAGATCGTCGAGTTGTTCCCCGAGCGCTTAGTAAGCGACAAGGCTACGTTGCTGCACGCGGGGGAACTAACCCGACGTGGGCGACCAGCGGATGCACGGCGAGAATTTGAGGCTCAACTCGCACGCTTTCCACAATCTGCCCTTGCCCCGCAAATCCATCTGGCCGTCGCGCGAACCTTCCGGCAGGAATTCGACTGGGCGAGCGCGGCACGGCAATACGACGACTGGCTGCGCCGCTACCCGACCAACGCGGCACGGGCAGACGTGGAGTTCGAGCACGCGATGTTCTCCGAGCAGGTGGGCGCAACCAATGCGCTGACGCTTTTCACTAACTTTGTTGCGCGCTTTCCTGCGCATAATAACGCTCCGCTGGCGCAGTTGCACGTCGGGGACATTTATTTCAACCAAGGCGATGCCTTCGACAAGGCAGAGACGAGCTACCAGCTTCTGTTCCAAAATACCAACTGGCCGGACTCGCGCCTCAAGCACCTCGCACGGCTGTCGGCGGGCCGGGCGGCCTACGAACGCGACAGCTTCAAGGATGCCACCAACTACTTCAACGAGCTGGTCACGCGCGCCAATGCCGAGCGCGTGCCTAAGGACATTCAGGCCCAAGCGCTGTTTGCGCTAGGCGACACCTACACCAAGGCCACGCAAGCTGGCCAACCGATCGCCCAAGATCCTTTGGGAGATGCCATCATTGCTTTCGGCCGCATCACCAATTCAACCTTGTTTCCTGGCAGCACGCTCGCTCCGCCCGCAATGGGCCGCATCGGTGACTGCCTGCTGCAACGAGCGGCCAAAAATCAAGATCCCAAGCAGCTTGAACTCGCCGCCGAGGCTTACCGGCGCACGATGAACTGGTCGGGCGCAGAGGTGGAGACGCGCAGCTTGGCAGAAGTCGGCTTGGGCGTTGTGCGCGAAAAACAGGGACGGCCAACCGACGCACTGGACCATTGGAGTAACGTATTTTACCAAAAAAACCTCGCGCCGGGCGAACTGCCTAGTTTGGATCAGGTCAAGGACGCCGGGAGCAAACTGGGACGCCTGCGCGAGGAACGACAAGAGTGGGCACAAGCCATAGCCATTTACGAAAGCATGCAGAGGCTGTTTCCGCCGCTCCGCGCCGCACTACAGCTAAAAATCAACCGCGCACGGCAAACGCTTAACGAGCGGCGGTAACGAACGCGCGGATATCAACCGCCTCCATCCCAGCAGCGCGGATCGCGTTCATGCCAAGGTCGGTGTCCTCGTAGCCCCGGCAAAACTGCGGTCCCACACCGAGCCGGCGTGCCGCTTCCAGAAATATGTCCGGCTCCGGCTTCTGCCGTATCACGTCCTCACTTGTCACCACCGCCCCAAACCAATGATGGATCCCGAGCTGTTGCAACACCTGCTCGACGACACGTTTCTTGCCGCCACTAG
>VHDH01000090.1 GCA_016871445.1 Verrucomicrobiota bacterium
GGGCGGGGCGGGCTGGACGGCCTGCCGATGCCGCCGCTTCGCCTGGGGGAAGCTTTCAAAAGTTATCCGGCGAGCGCGTCAACCGAAATGCCCGACCCGCTGGCCATGGCGGGCACAAAGAAGTTTGAACAGGTCGTGCAACCACAGAGCGCGGATGTCACCCAACTGCCCGCGTTTAGCTTCAGCTTTTTTGACCCTGAGATGCGTGCGTTTCGCACCCTTACTCAGCCCGCTACGCCACTCCGGGTCCGTGCATCTACCGTAAGTGCTGCGCCAACCGTGGTGGTGACCACCACTAACGCCGCAACCGCCGCTGCCGTCGCGACAGAACTGGTCCACATCAAACCGCATCTGGGCGCGATCGTGGCCGTGAATGCTAGTCCGCTGCAGCAACCCGCGTGGTGGGCCCTGTGCGGCGGGCCGTGCGCGTTGTGGGTGTTGCTTCTTGCGCGACGCAAACGTGCCGAGCAACTGGCGAGCAACCCGCGGCTGCGCCGCCAGTTAGAGGTGGAGGCACTCGTGAACGCGGGCTTGGCCGAGCTGCGCCAACAGGCCGGAGCGGCGCAGGCAGAACCGTTTTTTGCCAATCTGTTCCGCCTGTTGCAGGAGCAATTAGGTGAGCGGCTGGCTTTGCCAGCGAGCGCGATCACGGAGGAAGTCTTGGACAACCGGCTGAAGGTTATCGGCGCGGGTGCGGAACTGTGCGCCTCGGTGCACGCACTCTTCCAAGCTTGTAATGCTGCACGCTATGCGCCGGTGCGAGAGACGGGCGAACTGGCGAAGCTGGCGGAGCAGTTGACCGTAGTGGTGGCGGGACTCCGCAAGCTGAAGGGGGCGCAATGAGCATTTGGCGTCTTGCAGTTTTTGGGTTGCGCGTGTGGTCAGTTTGGTTGTGGCTGGCGTGGCTGGGACCCATTTCGGCTTCAGGTGCCGAGTTGAAACCGGACTTTGAGGCGGCAAATAAGCAATTCGAAGAGGGAAAATTTGCGGATGCGGCGGCAATCTACGAGCGGCTGCTAACGAACGCGTCGACGGCGGCGCTTCACTTCAACCTCGGCAACGCACATTTTAAGACCGGTCAGCCGGGAAAAGCGATTTTTCATTACCACCACGCGCTTCGCCTCGCGCCGCGTGACCCAGACGCGCACGGCAACTTGCTTTTCGCCCGCCGCAGCCTCGGGACGGCAATGGACGAGCCGCTCGCCCGCCAATTGCTCCGGCATTTCACGTTGGACGAATGGGCTTGGTTGGCGGGCGCGGGTCTCGGTGCCTGGTTTGTGCTGCTTGCGCTTGGCGAGGCGCTGCCCGCGCGCCGCGCCGCGTTTGACTGGTTAACCAAGCCCTTGGGCGTGTTCGCACTTGCGGCTATATCTTTGCTGGCCGCCGCGCACTGGGAGCGCGAGGCGGCGCGAGGCGTCGTCGTCGTGGTGCCCGATGCCCCGGTTCGACCTGGTCCGCTTGTGGAATCAAAAGTGGCTTTTACCCTGCGCGACGGGGCGGAGGTAACCCTGCTGGACGCGAAGGACGACTGGTTCCAAGTGCGCGATGCCAGCCAGCGTGCCGGCTGGGTGCGGCGCGAGGCTGTGTGGTTGCTACCGTAAGCGCGCCAATGGGCGTGGAGGATTTGCAGTTTCCAAAGCCGCCTAACAGTGGCTAGATTCTCCCTGCGCGTGCCATGATTTTGGTTATAGATAACTACGACTCGTTCACCTTCAACCTCGTGCAATACCTCGGTGAGCTGAAGGCGGATTTGCGCGTGGTGCGTAACGATGAGGTTACGCTCGACCAGATCCGCGAACTCAAGCCCGCGCGCATTCTCGTCTCTCCTGGACCCTGCTCGCCACGCGAGGCCGGTCTCTCCAACGACATCATCCGCACGTTCGGGCCGCAGATACCGCTTTTCGGCGTGTGTCTCGGGCACCAGTGCATCGGGCACACGTTCGGTGGTGAGGTGGTGGTGAACTACCGCATGATGCACGGCAAGACCTCGCCCATCCGGCACAACGGCAAGGACCTGTTCGCGGGGATGCCGAATCCCTTCAATGCCACGCGCTACCACTCGCTCGTCATCAAGCGCGCCACGCTGCCGGCGTGCCTTGAAATCACTGCTGAGACCGACGAGGGTGAGATAATGGGCGTTCGACATCGCGAGTTGCCCATCTGGGGCGTTCAATTTCATCCCGAAAGCATCCTGACGGAAAGCGGTCGGTTGCTAATGGCGAACTTCCTCAAATTGCAGAAGTGAAAGTGACGGTCACCGTCCGGTGTTGCTTTGAACCTCCCGCCCGCTGTTGCGTCTCATTCTGCGTCCGTATTTTGAAATGCGCATGAAGCTGTTCATCTGGCTCTCGTTGCTCCTGTTGGTCGCCGCCCCAGCCCTCGCAGGGGATTACCGTGACTTTGACCAGCCGCCGCATGATTACTGGAAGCAGACGCCAAAGGATCGCTTCAGCCGCTGGATGAAGGACGTGCAGACGGGGAAGGTGGAGCTAGATTACTCGGGCGAAAGGGCTTTTGTTGCTAGCGCTCTTAAGTCGCTCGACATCCCGGTGTCGTCGCAGATGCTGGTGTTCTCCACCACCAGCTTGCAACTGAGCCTCATTACGCCCCGCAGCCCGCGCGCGCTGTTCTTTAATGAGGATATCTATGTGGGCTGGGTGCAGGGCGGGAAAATCGAAATCGTCTCCGTAGACCCGGACCTGGGCGGCGTGTTTTACATCTTCGACATCCCGCGCAATGGCCAGCCGCCGCGGCCCGAGCGTGCCACCCGTTGCATGAACTGCCACGCACGTGAGGACACCGGCTTCGTGCCTGGCCTCGTGGTGAAGTCCGTCATTCCTGGTGTGCGTGGCGGGAGCCTTGAATCCTTCCGGCAGGAGCAGTCCGGGCACGGCATTCCGTTAAACCAGCGTTTCGGCGGCTGGTATCTCACTGGTACAGGTGGCCTCACCAACCATCTCGCCAACTTCTTCGGCACGCTCACGCCGCAGGGCATCCAGCGCCAATACGTGCAGCCGGGCGTGGCGTTTACCTTCGACCGCTACCTCGCTGCACACAGCGACTTACTGCCGCAGCTCATCCACGAGCATCAAATCGGCTTCGTGAATCGCGCCATTGAGGCCACCTACCGCACGCGCACCGCGTTGGCTGATGGCAAGGGAAAGCCTGCGCCCGCCGAGGCTGCGACGCTGGACAAGCAGGCTCGCGCGCTGACGCGCTACTTACTTTTTGCTGACGAAGTGACACTGCCGTCCGGCGGGGTGAAGGGCGACGATGACTTCAAGCGTGACTACACCAGTGTGCGCCGGCTGGGGCCGGGTGGCGCGTCGCTCAAGGACTTTGACCTGCGCACGCGGCTGTTCAAGCACCGGTGCAGCCCGATGATTTATAGCCTCGCCTTTCAAGGCCTGCCGTCGGAGATGAAGCAGCGCGTCTTCGCGCGCCTTGGTCAAGCGTTGGAAATTACCAAGCCCGACCCAGAATACGCATACCTGCCCCCTGCCGAGAAACAGGCCATTCGCGGCATCCTGAAAGCCACGCTGCCGGAGCTGCCTAAGAATTGGTAAGCCGACCTTTAACGGCGGTTTGCGACCGCATTCCAAAAGTTCGGCGGTCATGGACCGCCGCTACCGAGCCAATAAAAAAGCGCCCCGCGCGTTAGCACGGGGCGCTGCTAGATAACTACCAACTGGCTTAGTTAGCCTTTTCGGTCTTCTCACCGGCGGACACCCAGCCAGAGATGCCGGCCGAGAGGTGCTTGATGTTCTTGTAGCCGAGCTTTTCAGCCGCGTTGGCGGCGGCCTGGTAGGCCTTGCAGCTCGGGCCGCCGCAGTAGGCGACGACGAGGGCGTTCTTGTCGGCCGGCAGCGACTTGGCTAGGTCGGCCTTTACGGCGGCGAAATCAATCGCGCCGGGGACGTGCTTGTCTTTGTATGACTTGGTGCCCATCACATCAATGACGGTGACTTTCTTGTCAGCAATAGCTTTCTTGAGGTCGGCGATGCTGATGTCGGGGAACTCGCCGGCGAAGGCGGAGGCGGCAATGAACGTGGCGGCAAACAGGGCGAACAGTTTCTTCATGATGCTACAGGTTTAGTTGTTTGTTTATGAGCCGAATTAGCGGCGCAAGTTCTATGACGCAGGCAAAGTAAAAACATTCATGCCCGAAAAGAGTTCAAAAGGTTAGCCCATCCCGCGGGGTTACTCCCGCAGCCATCGCTTTGCTTTCGACTCGAAGCGTGGCAGTGCGCCCGGCGCGGCCAGGGCCACCGGCACGCGGAGCGCCAGGCTGGATCCGAACGCGGCCGTCAACTTACCCGCCAGTTCGGGGCCGGCCACTTGTGCCGCCGGTTCCACGGTCACGGTCAGCTCTGTAAGCGCCTGCCGCTGGCTCACATGCACTTGATACTCCGCCACGCCCCCAACGCGCCTAATGATTTCCTCAATAGCACTGGGATACACGTTCACTCCGCGCACCACCACCATATCGTCCACGCGGCCGAGAATGCCGCCCTCCAGCGCGAGGTCGCTGGAGTCAATGGGGCTGGTTGCAGGATGGGAGTTAAGGGTTGAGAGTTGAACCAAGTCGCCAGTCCGATAGCGCAACAACGGCGAGCCAGTGCGGCCGAGGGTCGTGAGAATCAACTCGCCACGTCCTTCGTTGCCGACGGACTGGCCCGTGGCGGGATCCACGACCTCCGCGATAAACGCGCGCCTGATAATGTTTAGCACGCCGGGGCGGTCGGGGCATTCATAGCTCACCGGGCCGACCTCGGTCATGCCGTGGTGGTCATAAACTCGTGCGCCGGGCCACAACTCTTCCAGCCGCGCCCGCGTGGCTGGAATGCTCCCGCCGGGTTCGCCTGCCACACTGAGGGTCTTCACGCACGACCGCCGCAGGTCAAGGCCCTCCTTTGCCGCGACCTCGGCAAGATGAAGGGCATACGTGGGCGTGCAGCAAAGAATCGTTGCTTGCAAATCAAGGATGGCTTTTAGCCGCGCGACGCTGGTCATGCCGCCGCCGGAAATGACCAGACAGCCCAGCCGCTGCGCTGACTCAAAGGCCGTCCAGAACCCCAGGAACGGGCCGAAGCTGAACGCAAAGAAGATGCGGTCCGCCGCCGTGGTGCCAGCCTGCCGATGAACGGTCTCCCAGTTGTCCAGCATCCACGTCCAGCTCTCCGGTGTGTCCAACCAGCGTAGCGGGCTGCCTGAGCTGCCGCTGGTCTGATGGCAGCGCGTGTAGCGCTCCAGCGGAAAGGTAAGGTTCGTGCCATAGGGCGGGTGCGCTTGCTGATCAGCCACTAATTCCGCTTTTGTGGTGAAAGGGCAGCGCGCACTGAACTCCGAGAGATTGGTCACGCCATCCAGCAGGCCGGTACCCGCGAGCTTCGCCGCGTAAAACGGGTTCGCCCGCAAGGCGTCAAGCAGACCGTTCAGTTTAGTTAGTTGTTCGCTCACAAATTTTAGAACACTAACCAGCATCACCCCACCAGAGGAGAAGTTCGTAACCAGTTCCTATCGGTCACGTTCAATGCCCGAAAGTGTGGCCTTGTCTGGCCATAAAAAACGCTACAGGCCCAAAAAGGAAAAGCCGTTTGCCCGCCTGTGACTGGTCACTGCGGAGCTGTCGGGTTCGCGGGTGCGATGACGGCCGGCTTGGGTGCGCCTCCGCTGGTGTTCGTGGGGGCGAATTTGGCCACGAGGAACGCCCCGCACGCAGCCAGCACACAGCCCAGCACGAAGGGCAGGGGCAGCGACTTAAAGCCACCCTCCGGCGGATGCAGTGCCATCGCGATGATGGTGTTCACCACCGGCGCGCCGGCGAAGACGATCGGCATCACCGCGGCGGCGGCTGCGCCTTTGTAGATTTGCGATGCCGCACCCAGCGCCAGCACGAGCGCGAACGCGCCCACCGCGCCCGCCACCCCGGCCACGGCGCTCCACTGGATGCCGGCCGGGGTAAAAGTCCAGTTTGAACCCCGCGCCTTGAGCGTCGCCATGGTCGCCACGCCGATGAGCGCATAGGCGAGGCACACAAAGAGGAATGCCTTGAGCCCAGCGTGCGGAGCTTCTGGCCCCATTGGCATGTAGCCGCGGCCCTTGTGCAGGATGACGCCATACACGCCCCACGAGAAGACGGTCAGCAGCGCCCAAAGGATCCACGGATTGCTCGATGCTCCAGAATTTTCGGTGCCCATATTGGTGAGCAATTATAGGAGCGGGCAAAGGGGAGTTCAAACGATATCCGACCAGGAAGGCGCGGCATCCTTGGCCAAATCAAGGCGGGAGCGTCGCCCATTCGGCGTATTGTCGAAAGTCGAGGGGCTTCCCGTTCTTCCCCAGGGGCACCGTCCCAAGGTATTTTCTATCAATCAGCTGCTGCCAAGAATTTGGGAAACTGCCGACTTGGTTGAAATACTTTTCCGCCAAGCCGTGAAGTTCAGCGGGATTAGCCGGCTCGCCGGGATGGCCAGCGCGTGAGGCGCGCGGAATCGCTGCCGGTGCATTCCGTTGGGTGACTTGCGCCGTTGCCGGTGATGGCGTGGGTTGGACGTTTTCAGTCGCCGTCGGTGTTGTAGTGACCGGGGCTTCAGCGGGCTTTGATCGCTTCCGGCAGCCGACCACGACCAAGGTAAGAATGAGAATCCAGCGCATGCGGCATCAAGGGTGGTGCGGCGGCTAAAACGCAGATGCCTTATTAGTTAGGAACTGCCAATCTGGATTCAGCCCCGCGCTGGCGAACGGGCCGGTGCCGATTCCGTTCCATGTGCGCGTTCGTCCATCCATGATTTTGACCATTTCGGTGTGGCCATCACTGAAATTTAAGGGATAAGAGCCATCGTGGTGCGAGGCCGGCACGTCGAGCTGGCTGGTCTGCGTGGTCATGTGCGTGAGGAAGAAGCCGTCGTTGATGCTGCGCTCGTTTTCATCCAGAAAGACATACCGGTTGGAGGGTTGATCAATCTCCGCCGCTCGGTAAAAAACTCTCGCCCCCGTGTTAAAATTATCGCGCCCAGCCATGAAATTATTGGCCGAATAGCTTCTCAGCCTGTCCATGCCGGCGGTCGGTCCGGTCGGGTTCTTGTATTTGTCGGCCGGACATTTGTAGGCCTTGGTATTGCCAGCCATATAGCGATTGAAGCCCGTCCGAGTGATACCAAATGTGTTCGTCGGGTAGCCCATCCTACCGGGATCGGTGTGCGCCGCGTCGGCCGCCAACAAGCCGGTCATCTCGTAGAAGGCATTGTCCGTCATGTCGCCGATCACCCAAGCCTGAGGATTGCGACGGTTGCTGTTTCCCCACGCACCTGCGCCCAGTGGGTTATACCAGAGATGCACCTGCACGAGCCGGTCATCGGAATCTGCCAGATAGAGCTGCCAGGCTGTCCCGAGCTGCTTGAGGTTGTTCAAGGTGAGTGTGGCCGTCGCTTTCATCTTCGCCTTGCTCAAGGCCGGCAGCAGCATCCCCGCCAGGATCGCGATGATGGCGATGACGACGAGTAGTTCGATGAGTGTGAAGGCGAGGCTTGTCGCGCGCCGCGCGGCGCTGGCTCGGGGGGAACTTGAGGTGCGCATTTGCAGGAGTGGCTTCGAGTGAACTGACGGCACCATAGTCTCCAGTCTTCGCTTGGCAAGCGGCCATTTGGCAGCGTCAACTCGTTTCAGCGGGCGGGCTTTGACTCTGGCACCGGGAGGAACTGCACCGCGTCCGCGATGACGTATTTGCCTTCCGTGCCGTCGTTCGTGATGCGAACCCAGCCGTTGGTGCCATCGGCAAATCGGAACGTCCCCAGCGAACGCCAAAGTCGGCCATGCGCTGGCTCTTCCTGCTGGTTGACCCGTAGCTTCACCTCGCCGTCCGCGTGGCGGATGGTGACGGGCGCGTTCGTCGCGCGGCGGACGTTGTAGCAGTGCGCGAGGCGGACCTCATAGTGGCCGGCGTGCGGCAGGTGCGGCGTGAAGGTCACGGACTTCTCCCCCTTGCCGTCCTTCTGGTCGTGCAGGTAGCCGTGGCCCACGTAGGGCGGCGTGTGCGTCGAGTATTGCCACTTGCCGACGAGCACGGCCGCCGTCTCATCCACGATGATGCCCGGCAGCTTCGCGGGGTTGGCGACGATGAACGGCACCAACTCGGGCCGGTCCACCGCGCCTGGTGCGTGCGTGTTCGGCACGGCAGCCGGATGGGGCCGCGATGCCTCCCGTGCAGTTTGGGCCGAGATCGCCACTACGACGCCAACCAGCACGGCAACTTTAGCAATACCATATTCAGTGCTATGCAGGCGTTTCATAGTTTTACCAAACCGTTTCTGCCCGCAGACCGACTTGGTGATAGGCCAACTTCCCCACGTAAGACCACGCTTCTGTATTTCGGATGCACGCCGCTACTGTGATCGGCGAATGTATCGAGAGTGAGTACAATCTCGTTTGGAGATGTTTCACGAGTCGCACTTGTTTTAGCAAAACATTCGTGTGCACCACGATGTCTTCGCCGTCTCTATCCGCCAGCTAAGCTCTGGAGCGACTCACGCGATTGTGCTTTTAGGCATCAAAAGTGGCTGAAATTTTGCAAGGGCGGTTTGGCGACGGCCGCGAGCTTGCCCAGCAGGTCAAAACGCCAGTTGCATTACGCGTTCTTGTAACTGGGCGGACCATCGGCTGAGGAAACTTATCGTCCGGTAAAGCTGCTCCAGTCGCGGCAGGGGCAGCGTCGCTCGCCGCGCTTCTGGCTCCGCTGGAGCCGCCGCCCACAGTGCGTTCATTGCCGTCAGTTCCGCGTCCAGTTCACTTCGCTTCGCGCTGAGCCGGGCTTGGAGGGCGTTGAGTTGGTTCGTCCAGTCCATCGCACGCTGGAACATCTTCACCTTGAGCAACGGCGAGTCCGCGCGGTCCTTCTCAAGCAGGAAAAAATCCACGTCGCGGCAGAGGCGGCCCACCTCGAAGAACAGGTCCGTGAGTTCGGGCGGCGTGGATTGGAGGCCGCCGGGCTTTGCGCCCAACTCCAACTCGAGCAGGTGATGCAGCCGGTCTTTCGGCTCGCGCAGCGTGGTGAACGCCGCGTTCAGCGCGGTGTAACGCTCCTGCGCGGCGATGCGCTCGACCTCGGACGCGCTATGCACACGGTCAGGATGCACCTCGGCGGAACGGGCCAGGAACTTGGCCTTGAGTGCGTCCGCGTCCAGCCACGGGCGGAGCGGCTCGTCGAGCAGGGCGAAGCAGTCGGTCACGCGCTGAAGCTCTCGCCGCACGAGCAGCTCGTGGCGGCGTTGGGATTCTTCACCTTGAACCCGCCGTCGGTCAGCGCGTCCACGTAGTCCAACTCGCTGCCGGTCACATAGAGCGCGCTCTTGGGATCCACGACCACCTTCACGCCCGCGCTTTCGACGAGGAAGTCGCGGTTCTGCGGGCGGTCCTGGAGGTCCATCTTGTATTGCAGGCCGGAGCAGCCGCCGCCGATGACCGCCACGCGCAGCACGCCGGCGGGCCGGCCTTGCTTGGTGAGCAGCGTGGAAACCTTCCTCGCGGCGCTCGCGGTGAGCTTGATGAGCCGCTCGTCGCCCACGCGGAAGCTCGGCGGGGCGGCGGCGGCGGTAGAGTGGGCGATTCCGGCCATCATGGGAGGAAGCTATCGGTGGGACGGGGCGGCGTCAATGAACGCTCCGAACCAGTGCTGGTGCGGCAACCGTGTGCATTGGTCAGGACGGGCCGATTGCCGTTGCAGAGTCTTTGCCTCGATTACGCCACTTTTGCCGCTGGGTGCGGTACTTTGGGTTCGGCGTTGATCATTTCCCAGAGCACGGCGAGGTAGCTGCGGCGGATGGGTTGGAGGTAGCCGGGTTCATGCTCTTGCAGGAGCTTCGAGAGCTTGCGGAGGTTGTAAAAGGGCACGCCGAACTGCGCGTGGTGAGCGAGATGGGTGTCAAAGCCGAACGGCGCGATGAGGTAAGCCTCCAGAAACGTCGCCTCGATATCCACGGTGGCCTGCTCCAAGTCGTCCAGCGCTGCGGGATTAGTCGTGTTGAAATACCAGTATCCGTGCTCGACGAAGATGCGGATCTCGTCCAGGAGTTGCGCGATGAGCACAAGCGGCGCTAGCCAGTGCGTAAAATAGGCCCACCAATGGAATTGCGTGGTGAACATTGCGAACAATGCCACTTGTCCGGCGAGGATGAGGCTAAGCTGGACCCAATCGCGCTCGGTCTCGATGGTCTTACTGCCGAACTGCGCACGGGTGGTGAACTTGCGGAGCACCTTGCGAAAAAGTGAGACCACGACGCCTGAAAGTAGCGCCCACGCGCGCGGCAGGCCGGGAGGGATGCGCAGCGGCGGGCTATAAAGCGGAGCGTCCACGTCCTCGCCGATCTTCTGCGGGGCCTTGTGGTGCTGGAGGTGAGACTTTCGGTAAAGGAGGAAGTTCATGCCGAGCAGGCCGCTGAGCCCCTTGCCGACGACCTCGTTAACCGCGACGGGAAAAAAGAGGTTCTTGTGCGTGGCCTCATGGATGGCCATGACAAGGCGGTACTGCATGAAGCCGATGACCACAAACGCGGCGAGCCACACGGGCCAAAGCGGCCAAAGTTTCATCGCCGCCAGCGCAAGTGAGAGTAGGACTACGGTGGAGCCGACGTGTAATGCGACAGGAAGATTACGCCGGTCTTCACGCAATTCGCGTACTTGCTCGAGAATTTCTTTTGTCATGCCGAGCGGATGCCCACTTGGAGAACATAACCCGCGACTTGCGTGAGGCGAGCCTTTTGTTGGCGGGGCAAGAGCGAGTAAGAGGAACGCCGTTGTGGAGCTTGGTGCGGGCCCGGCTTGGCCGCGATGCTTGCCTCACGTATTGCAAATGACGCACCACCACTTTCCCTTTGTCGCCGCGGACTCATCTCGTCAGTATAAAGAACATGTTCTCGCGACTTTTTTGCTGCTGCCTCGCGATCGGCTTGCCATGGGCATTTTTGCCAGATGCTTTGATTTTCTCGCGGGCTGCTGAGCCTGCCGACTTTATCCTCCGCAACGCCAAGGTGGCCACCGTGGACGCGAAGTTTAGCCTCGCGCAGGCTCTCGCTGTGCGAGGCGACAAAATCCTTGCCGTCGGCAGTGACGCCGATATCGCAAAGCTCGCCGGGCCACAAACGCGCAACGTGGATGCCCAAGGTCGCCTTGTTATCCCTGGCCTCATGGATTCGCACACGCACCCGAGCGGCGCGAGCTTGTATGAGTTCGACCATCGGATGCCGGAAATGGAGTCCATTGCGGACGTTCTTGCTTACATCAAAATGCGCGCCGCCCTCGCACCAGAAGGACAGTGGATCACGACCTCGCAGATTTTTATCACGCGGCTCAAGGAGCAGCGTTACCCCACGCGCGCCGAGTTGGACGCCGTCGCGCCCAAGCATCCCGTTGCCTTCCAGACCGGCCCGGACGCCTCAGTCAACTCACTCGCGCTTCAGCTCAACAAGATTGACCGCAATTTCCAAATCCCCGCCGGTGTGCCGGGCAAAGTGGAAAGGGACGCGAACGGTGAACCGACGGGCATCCTTCGCACCTCGGGCAACTACTTCAAAACCGGCAGCACCGGCGCGCGCAGCCCTACCGAGGCTCAACGCACCGAGCAGCTCATCACCCTCTTTAAGGATTACAACTCCGTCGGCATCACTGCGATCTGCGATCGTAACGCCAGCCTAGGGGCTATCGAGGGCTACGCTAAGCTGCGCGACGCTGGCCAGCTCACCGTCCGCGTAAGTTT
This sequence comes from Verrucomicrobiota bacterium, assembly GCA_016871445.1. Taxonomy (GTDB): domain Bacteria; phylum Verrucomicrobiota; class Verrucomicrobiia; order Limisphaerales; family SXTU01; genus SXTU01. The sequence goes on from VHDH01000090.1 coordinate 11,750, forward strand.
GTCGCAAGGCATCAGCTCGCTGGGAGAGCTGGCCAGGATCCAGGACAACATTCGCGCTGTGGCGAAGCAGAAGCTACATACTGAAAACGACGACTGGGTGCGTATCGTCGGCATCAAGATGTTCCTAGATGGGGGAATGCTTACCGGTAGCGCATTAATGAGGCAGCCTTGGGGTGTCAGCGAGATTTACTCGATTACCGACCCGGAGTATCGCGGCGTTCTCTTCATCCCAAAGGATCGGCTCAAGCCGATGGTCCGTGCCGCCGTCGAGAGTGGATTACAATTTACCGCCCACAGTGTTGGCGACGGAGCGGTGCACACGTTACTGGAGGTTTACGATGAATTGGCCAAGGAAGGCCTGCCCATCCGCCAGACGCGCGCGAGCGTTGCGCATAGTAACTTCATGAGCAAGGAAGCCGTTGAAACCGCCGCGCGGCTCGGCGTGGTTCTCGATATCCAACCCGCATGGCTGTACCTCGATTCGCGCACGCTCGCCAAACAGTTCGGTTATGACCGATTGCGTTACTTCCAGCCGCTCAAGAGCATTTTCGCCGCTGGCGGTGTCGTCGGCGGCGGCTCGGATCACATGCAGAAAATTGGTTCGTTCCGCAGTGTGAATCCGTACAACCCCTTCCTCGGTATGGCGACCGCGATCACGCGTCGCGCCAAATGGTACGACGGCCAGATGCACCCCGAGGAAGCGCTTACTCGCGAGCAAGCCCTGCGTTTCTACACCATCAACAACGCAAAATTGCTTTTTAAAGAGGCCCGCACCGGCTCGCTGGAACCTGGCAAGCTCGCTGACCTCGCGCTGCTTGACACCGACCTCCTCACCTGTCCGGAAAATCAGCTCGCGCAGACCAAGGTATTGATGACGATGGTGGGTGGAAAAGTGGTTTGGGAGTCGAAGTGATTCCGCAGGTTTTCCATCGGCGTTGGCTG